>DAISKM010000006.1:0-22508 GCA_036820945.1 Pseudolabrys sp. | reverse complement strand
GGGTGAAAAGGCGGGTTCGGTTCAGGGCACTTTGACTCCCGCCGATTTGGCGCCTGCCTGGCATGCGCCAGTCCCCCTGCCGCCACGTCGAGAGATCCGGGAAGGCCGCCCGGCCGCATAAATATGAGATTGCAGAAGTTTTGCATTCCCTGCCGGTGGCGGGCACTTTGGGCTTTGCCGTCTGTAGGCTTATATAAGATGTATGATGACGGCGATTGAAGAGATTGTTGAAAATTTCGGGCTGCTCGATGAATGGGACGATCGATACCGTTACGTCATCGAGCTCGGCCGCACCTTGACGCCTTTGCCCGACGGAGCTCACGTCGATGCGAACAAGGTCCAGGGCTGCGCCAGCCAAGTTTGGCTTGTTACGAATGTAAAGCCAAATGGAGCTTCGGGCCCGATTCTCACGTTCCAAGGCGACAGTGATGCTCACATTGTACGCGGATTGATCGCGATTCTTTTTTCGCTCTACTCGGGCAAAAGCGCGCGAGACATTTTGGCGATCGATTCTTTGGAGCTGTTTGACCGCATTGGCCTGAGGGAGAATCTCACACCGCAGCGCTCAAACGGGTTGCGCTCGATGGTCGAACGCATCCGCGCCGAGGCCAAGGCGGCTTTGGCCGAAGCTGCATAGTTAGCCGCCATCGGCCGACCAAGCTCTCAATTGCGATCGTGCCGGCCCGCGTGCGCGCGCAGCATAACCGTAGTGTCGGGCGAGCCGATCAAGGGCAAGTTGTAGCACCACCTTACCTGAACGTGACGGCCAGGCACGTTCACGCTCGATGGCTTCCAAGCCCTTAAGAAAGCAGCAAACGTCGACCAATAACCCTGCGAATTCGGGGCCGACAGCATCCAACGTCTGGTTTACGCGTTGCCGCGAGGCAACTATCGTATCTGTCAGCAGGTCTGCCCGTTCGCCGCTCCTGGCGCGGCGCCCGACTGACGACGGGTTTGACCAGTCAGACGTTATGCGCGGCATTAGATTTGCCCGCGTGAAATCGGCCCGCAGCCGCTCGCCCGCCTCCAACTGATGCGCTTCGATCAGCGCGCGGCCATCGCGTCCACGCCGGCTGGCGAGCCAGCTTAGTGGACTTTCTGTTTCATCAACGACAACGTTCGTGCGGCCGTCATCAGTGAGGACTTGCCTTTGCGCTAAAACAAGATGCTGGGCGCGAAAGCGATCAACGATTGGATCCTGCCGACTGTAGATGGCGGCCGATTTTTTTCGGCGTTTGCCGCGAGCTTTCGATCGTCGCCGACGGCGCCGAGACAGCCGCCGTTGTTGCGTCGGCTGCCCCTGGTCCAGAGAGGGCTGTTGCGGTGTGGCATGATCGATCATCATTGGCGGCCTTTGCTTTGCTGTAGGATTATATACCTACACCGAAGCTGCCAATAAAGTCCCGCTGAGATAAGCGGACACCGATTTCCACAATTTTCAGGAACTAAGCGGTTATTTCGCCCGTCGCCGTCGCTGCTGTCCCAATCCCATTTGTTTGGCGAGCTGGGACCGGGCGGCGGCATAATTTGGAGCAACCATGGGGTAATCGGCGCTCAAGCCCCATTTTTCACGATACTGCTCAGGAGTCATGTTGTACTGCGTGCGCAGGTGACGCTTGAGCGACTTGAATTTCTTTCCGTCCTCCAAACAGACGATGTATTCGGGCGTAATTGATTTTTTCACCGACACAGCTGGCTTTAGCGGCTCGTGAGGACCCTCAGCAGATTTGCCGGAGACCCTGCTCAGCGCCGCGTGCACCTGATTGATCAGACTCGGAATTTCGCCTGCGGGTACCGTATTGTTGCTCACGTAGGCCGAGACGATCTCCGCGGTCAGTTCGATGAAATTGCCATCTACCGTGCTGTCACTCATGGACGAGCCTCGTGTCAGGCGCTTCGCGCCGGCGAAAGTCACTCAATCCCATCGATCGCAACAAGCGAGTATCGAGATTAAGCTTATATTTTAAAACTACTATTCAATTTGAGAATCCGCAAGAAAAAGATAGCTGTCTTAGACGACAATTATTGGTCGAATACGACCCGCATAGAAGAAATAAAATAAAAAGCGCAAGTATTGGTCATCCGTTACGATTTCTTTGCAAGGTGGCTGCGCAACTCGTTGATCGAGGCAAAGCGCAACGTTCCCTGCGGCAACTCGGCTTCGATCGAACCGTCGACATAAAGCGTGTAGCCCATCCCGTCGACAACGCCCGATCGAAGCACGGCAGGCGAGCGTGCTTTTTGCGATTCCGGTTCACGGCGTCGGGAAACCGTATCGCGTGACGACGGCTCGGGCTTTGCTTCCGGTGGAGTGCCGGTTGGAGCTTTCGTCAGCTTCACCTCAGCCGGCCACATGGCGTCGAAATTGGCTGTGTGAATCGACCGGTCCTGGGATCCAGAAGTTGAGGAAACCGCTATGGATCGCCAGCCTACCCCGGGCTCGCGATGTTTGTCGGGCGCGGATCCCGGCGCAGGACCTGAGCCGGCCCCGTGCGACGCAGGAGCCAAAGGATGACGTGGTGACAGCGAAACGTCGTCTTCGGCTGCCGCTGTCGACTCATCCGGATTACGTAAAGTTGGCACAACGGACTCGGCCAGGCCTTCAAATGGCGCCGCGGTTGGCATGGCGGCGCCCGGGTGAACCGGTGTGTGAGGCTCAGCTTTCGATCTAGCAGGAAATGGCACGCGAGCTTGTGGTGCCGTCACACTCGTTGCATCGGTATTTTCCGACGTCTCTATTACCTGCCGCTGAGCGGGCTCTTGCATAGCCAACGTCTGTGCTAACCGGCGGACCTGCCCGGTCAATACCCCCAGACCGATGATGATGAGGCCGCCCACTGCAGCGGTCGTACCGGCGCTGATAAGAGTATTTCCGAAGCTGAATTCGTTGATCGGGATACCAAACCCGACCATCACCAGGCCCGCAAAAAGGGCAAAGATCCCGATACCATACAATAAAGCCGGCATGCTTTTATCCTTCCTCAATCAGCGACTATTTCTGCAATCGACAAGCTAAAACCTTCTGGCAACGGCAAATTCTCGCCTGTTCGACCCTTGGCGGCAACAACTAAAGTTAGGACTAAAACGCGCTCAGCTTAAAGGAAACTTGGGTCGCGGTTGATTCGGGGCACGCGACAATTCGGATCCCGCCGCCAGTAATCGGTCAGCCGTTGCCCCAGAACGCACCACCGCCTAATTAGCTTATTGAGGAACTCATTCGGGATAGCCGGGTTTCACCCAATTGTCGGCTATTTCGCATTTATCGTTTGTAGATCAAGGAGGACCTAATGTCGTTCACCCTGCCTGACCTGCCTTATGCCCATGACGCGCTCGCACCCTATATGTCCCGCGAGACGCTTGAGTATCACCATGACAAGCACCACAAGGCGTACGTCGACAACGGCAACAAACTTCTGGAAGGCAGTGGGTTGGAAGGCAAATCTCTCGAAGACGTGGTGAAGGGCTCTTTTGGCAAAAATGCCGGGCTTTTCAACAATGCCGGTCAACACTACAACCACACCCACTTCTGGAAGTGGATGAAGCCGAATGGCGGCGGTGACAAGATTCCGGGCAAGCTCAAAGCGAAAATCGACAGTGATCTCGGTGGCCTCGCCAAGATGAAGGAAGACTTCACGCAGGCCGGCGTGACTCAGTTCGGCTCCGGATGGGCCTGGCTCGCCCTGAAAGACGGCAAGTTGACCATCAGCAAAACGCCAAACGGTGAAAATCCCCTCGTGCACGGAGCGATGCCGATTCTTGGGTGCGACGTTTGGGAGCACTCTTACTATATTGATTACCGCAACCGGCGACCCGACTATCTCAAGGCATTTCTTGACCATCTCGTGAATTGGGAGCATGTCGAGGAAATGCTGGTCGCCGCGAGCAAGTAGACATCTCCACGACTTCCACCTTATCGGTTCGCCTTTCCGGCGATTGGTCGGCAGCGGCAACTGCCGACCGGCTCGCCATTGTTGCCCTCGGCATCGTCACGGCAATTGGACTGGCAACTTTCCGCGACTACGGGCTCGGTTGGGACGACTACACCCATTCGCAATATGGCGAGCTGTTGCTCGAACTATATCGCTCGGGCTTTAGCGATCAGCGCGCGCTGTCATTTGTCAATCTCTACAAATATGGCGGGGGCTTTGACATGGCGGCTGCGCTGGTCGCCAAGATTCTGCCGTTCGATTTATTTGAAACCCGCCGTCTGGTCGGTGCTGCCATCGGAATCGTCGGGCTCATTGCAACATGGCGCATTGGCCGTCGCCTTGGAGGGCCGACCGCCGGATTGATCGGGCTGCTCCTGCTCGCCACCTGTCCGATCTACTACGGGCATATGTTCATGAATGCCAAGGACGCGCCATTTGCAGCCGCCATGGCGGTCCTGCTGCTCGGCATGGTCCGTGCATTCGAGGAATACCCGCAGCCGGATTCCCGCACCGTGGCGTTGACGGGAATTGGAGTTGGGCTTGCTTTCGGGTCACGCATCCTCGCCGGCATCGCCGCATCCTATGCACTTGCGGCGCTACTGCTTATTGTCACAGCCGAAATCCGCAAGGTCAGCATTCAGCGCTGTTTGACACGGCTCGGCGAATTCACATGGCGGCTCCTGCCGGGGCTCGTGCTCGGCTATCTGATCATGGGGCTGCTATGGCCATGGTCGATTATGGCGCCGCTCAATCCCATTCGGGCGGCAGAATATTTCGACACGTTCTTCGAAAAGCCATGGCGAGAACTTTTTGCCGGCAAGGTCATTGCGGTCACCGCAATGCCTGCCAGCTATCTTCCACAGCTGTTTGCGCTCAAGCTGCCCGAAATCATGCTCGCACTCGGTTTGGCCGGTACCGTAGGCGCCCTTATTGCCGCGACACGGCGTGATCTGCCAGCAAATCGACGCGCCACATTCTTGCTGGTGTCGCTCGCAGCAGTCCTGCCGGTGATCGTGGCAATTGTGGCCCACCCGGCTTTCTACAACGGCCTGCGTCATTTC
Organism: Pseudolabrys sp.; assembly: GCA_036820945.1. Lineage (GTDB taxonomy): Bacteria > Pseudomonadota > Alphaproteobacteria > Rhizobiales > Xanthobacteraceae > Pseudolabrys. The sequence continues at coordinate 17,518 of DAISKM010000006.1, read as the reverse complement.
GTCTTTGTTGTGCCACCGTTCGCGGTTCTTGGGGGGCTCGCAGGTGCGTGGCTCTTCGAACGCGCAGGTGCTCTCGGAAAGTCAGCGACAGCCGTGCTCGTCACGGTCTTCATTGGCGGCTTAGCCTTGCCGGTGAGCGACATGATACGGCTGCACCCCTACCAATACACGGCATTCAACTGGATCTCCGGCGGCGTTCGCATGGCGCAGCACAATTACATGCTGGATTATTGGGGTCTTGCATTCAAGCAAGCGGGGGAAGCCTTGCAGGCAAAACTCAATGAGATGCAATTGAAACCTCCCGCCGAACGTCGCTGGACGGTGGAGATTTGCGGGCCGCAGCGGCCCGCGGAGGTGGCTCTTGGCCCAGACTTCGAGACCACCTGGGACCGCAAGCGCGCCGACTTCGCGATGATGCTCGGCACATTCTATTGCCGGGATTTGACGGCGCCTGTGCTGGTCGAGATCAACCGTGCAGGAGTCGACTATGCGCGCGTATACGATATACGCGGCCGACCGGTGCCCAATTTGCTCACCGAGCCGCCACCCTAGGCGTCGTCAATCCGGCTCTTGCAGCACCTCTGCAGCGATGCGATGCGCTTCGTTGGCTGCGGGGATGCCGCAATACAGCGCCAATAACAACAGGACCTCTTGGATCTGTTCAGCCGTGCACCCATTTTTCACGGCACCCTTTAGATGCACTCGCAGTTCGTTCTGGTGTCCGGCGGCTGCCATCATCGCCACCATCGCGAGTGATTTAACTGCAGGCGGCAGCGCCGATCTTTGCCATACGTCACCATAGGCATAGGCGTTGATGATGTGTTGCAGCGGCTTACCGAAATCGCCAAAGGCGTTCATTCGCTTTTCTACCGCGTCACGGCCGAACATATCGACACGCAATTTCAGCCCGCGTTCGTAAAGCTCCTTATCGTCCATGTTTCTCCTCCGACTTTACTGTCCCGATTGCCGTTGAAGCGCCAGCCTGTTTAGTATGCGAGGTCTAAGGTGTTTTGCCGCGCCCAGTTGCCTTTCCGCCCATGATAAATGCCGCCATAATCGGCCTTGGCCGATGGGGAAAAAACATCGTCGAGGCGGTGCAAGGCAAAAGCAAGCGCCTGCGCTTCATTCGCGGGGTCAGCAAAGAGCCCGAGTTGGTGCGCGAATTCGCGGCGGCCAAGGGATTCGAATTGTCTACTGAATTCGAAGAGGCGGTCTCGGACCCGCGCGTGCAGGCGATTTTTCTGGCAACACCGCATTCCCTGCACGTCCCGCAAATATGCGCGGTAGCGCAGGCAGGCAAACCGGTATGGTGCGAGAAGCCATTGGCGCTTCGCCGCGCCGATGCTGAAAGGGCTATCGCGGCTTGCGCCAAGGCCGACGTCCCCTTTGCCCTCGGCAACAACAAACGTTGCTTTCCAAGCATGCGGGAGCTCAAGCACATTGTCACGGACGGCACCCTTGGCGACATCCTTCATGTCGAGGGCAATTTCAGCAACGAGCATTCGACCCGCGTCAAGGGCGGCTGGCGCGACGATCCACGCGAGTCGCCAGGTGGCGGCTTGACCGGCGCCGGCTTGCATGTGCTCGACGCATTCGTGAACCTTGCCGGTCCCATCGTCAAAGTCGACGCACGCGTATACTCGCAGAAGCTGCCGCCCGATCCACGTGACGCTGCAGCGGCCCTGGTGCAATTCGGGTGCGGCGCGACGGGGGTGCTTGGAACAGTCCGGGCCGCGCCGATGTTCTGGCGAATCCACCTATTCGGCACCAAGGGCTCCGCCGAGGCGCGCGACGAAACCTCCCTCACCCTTTCGTTGATTGGCGGAAATCCGGAGACAAAAACTTATCCGGCCGTCGATTCGCTCGGAGTGCTCCTTGAGGCTTTCGCCGAGACTATCGAGACCGGAAAACCGTTTCCGGTTTTGACCTCCGAGATGGTTGACGTTGTCAGCGCCTTCGAGGCGATGATCCGCTCAATCGAGGAAACGAGGCCTGTCGCAGTCACCTAGCTATTGCTTATCGATGCCGGCCGCTTCGCGAACGGCATCCCATCGTTTGTATTCGTCCGCCATGAAATCTCCGAATGCTTGCGGAGTGGAGCTCTTCACGACGACACCAGCCGCCACCAGGCGCGCGCGCACGGATTCATCGCCAAGGCTTTCATTCAGTGCTCGGTTGAGCCGGGCGATGACCGATGCAGGCGTGCCTTGGGGCGCAAACACGCCATACCAGGTGGTTACATCGTAACCCGGAAGCACGCCGGATTCGATTGCTGGCGGCACGTCGGGAACTGCCGGAAAGCGATCCTTGCCGGTTACAGCGAGCGCCTTGAGCTGCCCAGACTGCACGTGCCCTATCAAGGCCGACACGGTGTCGAACAATACATCGGCATGCTTGCCAAGCGTGGCATTAATTGCTTCCGGTGACGTCTTGAAAGGAACATGCAACAGATTGACCTTCGCGGCCTGCTTGAACATTTCTCCGGCGAAATGTTGGGTTGCGGCAAAGCCAGGACTTGCGAACACGATCTTGCCCGGGTCGGCCTTCGCCGCCGCGACAAGCTCCTTCACATTGTTCGCCGGAAAATCTGGCCGGGTAACAATCAGCAGGCTTGCAGTGGCGATCTGACCCACCGAAGCAAACGCGGTCAACGTGTCATAGCGCATGTTCTTTCTGGTGACGGCCGCAATGATTTGGCCTGCGGTCATGATGCCGAGCGTGTAGCCATCGGGATCCGCATTCGCGACCGCTTCGTTGCCAATGATGCCGCCGGCGCCCGGCTTGTTTTCGACTACAACCGCTTTACCGAGCCTGATTTGCATCGAATCTGCAAGAATGCGGCCGATGATGTCGGCACCCCCGCCCGGTCCGAAAGATACGATGATCCGGATCGGCTTCTGCGGCCAGTCCTCAGCAACGGCGTGATTTACAAGAACCAGCACCAGCGTTGACACCGCCGCCAGCAACGTTTTCTTCATCCTCATGCTCCCCCTCTTCCATCCAGTTTGCCGCTACGGCGGCGCACTTCCTTGATTATCGCGCTGTTGTCGAGGTCCGCTTCGCCCGCCCGGACGCAGGCTTCCAGAATATCCGCATGCAGCTCAAGCACTGAAAGCTTTTGCCCCGCTGCGGCGGCCTGATCGAGCATCAAATGCGCATCCTTGAGAGTCTGCCTGACGCGTCCTTCCGCCGAAAAGTCGCCTCGCACCATTTTTGGCCCTTTGGTGTCCATCACCTGCGAATAAGATGCTGACCCGCGTGCCACGTCGAGAAAAGCCGCCGGATCAAGGCCCAGACGTTCGGCGAACACGAGACCCTCGGCCAGCGCCAGCCGATTCAGGCCAAGAACGAGATTGACCGCCAGCTTGGCGCGGCCGCCGTCACCCACCTGTCCCACGTGAAAGCGGCGGGCGAACAATATATCGAGTATATCCTTCGCTTCGTCAGCGATCGCAGTATCGCCCCCAACGAGTGCAACCCCCTCACCACGCCGCACCTGATCACTCGTGCCGGAGACGGGCACATCCAGATAGCGGATGCCACGCGGGATAACGCGCCGCGCAAGTGCCGCCACGCGGTCGGGATCGCACGTGCTCATGCACAGCACGATCTTTCCTGAACCTTCGCCGAGTGCTGGCAACATCTTGTTTTCGATCACATCCTCAACCTGCTCGGTGTTAAATACGGCAATGATGATGCAATGCGACCGATGGGCTAACTCGGCGACTGAGGACACAGATGAACCGCCAATTTCACTGAGCCGATTGCGGCGGGCAGGCTCTATGTCAAAACCGATAACTGGAAACTTCGCGTCAATCAGGCGCTGCGCGTAGACCTCGCCCATCAGCCCCAGGCCGACAATGCCAACCGGAGCGCGTGTCGCGCGCTCAAGCATGTGCATAGTCCCAATAGAGGTCGCGCGCCTTGCGATATAACGGCCCAGGCTGCAATGAGCGTTCGTCGATACGATTGACCGGCATCACCTTGGAGTAATTGCCAGAAGAAAAAATCTCGTCGGCATTTTGGACGTCGCGATAGCTCAACGCGGTCTCGATCACGCTGACGCCGGTCTCTCGCAAAAGCTTGATCACCCGTTGACGGGTAATTCCGTTGAGGAATGTTCCATTCGGCGCAGGCGTAAACACCACCCCGTCCTTTGCGATGAAAATGTTGGCGGTGGCGAGCTCAGCCACGTTGCCGAGAAGGTCGAGCACGACACAATTTCCATACCCGCGCGCATTCGCCTCAAGCAACGCACGCGCATTGTTTGGGTAGAGACAGCCGGCCTTGGCGTTCACAGGCATGCATTCAAGGCTCGGCTTGCGATAAGGAGACAACGTGATCGAAAAACCTTCCGGCTTGCGCATTGGCGCTTCGTAAAGACTCAAGCACCACTTTGTCGATGCCGGATCGGGGGCTACCAGCAGGCTGCCACTGCGCTCTGCCCAATACATCGGGCGGATATACAGGGCTGCGTCCTTGTCGAACCGTTTGCTGCCGTCTCGTGCAAGGCCCATCCACGTTTCTTCCGAGACCAATGGCTTGAGATGCATCGTCTCGGCAGAGGCATTCACTCGCGCGCAATGTTGGTCGAGATCTGGCGAAACGCCCTCGAAGGTGCGGGCGCCGTCAAATACCGATGAACACAGCCATGCGGCATGATCGCGTACTCCCAGGATCGGGATATTGCCCTCGTGCCAATCGTCTTCGTAAAAGGTCCAGGTCTTCGACCAAGACTGTCCCGGCATCCTGCAATCTCCATTACCTGTCAGGCGCGGACCTGACCCGCGTCTCCATGACGCGGTTTCACCCGCCCAGAGACGTCATGAATTGTCGGGCCGGCCCGCCAAGTTTCGAGCACGATCTTACGCCATCACTGACAGAAAGAGCTATCCGGCCCGCGATGGGGGAAGCTGATGCCAGTTTTCATCTTCGATGCGTATGGCACGCTGTTCGATGTGCACGCGGCCATTGCCCGTCACCGCGATCAGGTAGGATCTGACGCCGATCGCATCTCAGCCGTCTGGAGAACCAAGCAGCTCGAATACACCTGGACGCTTACGCTTGCCGGACACTACAGAGATTTCTGGTGGATCACCGAGCGCGCACTCGACTACTCGCTCGACCTGATTCCCGGCATCGATAAGTCTGTGCGTTCGAAGCTCCTGGATGCTTATTTCACGCTTGACGCATTCCCAGACGCGCGCTCGACGTTACGCGCACTGAAAAACAAAGGGCGAGAAACCGGCATTCTTTCGAACGGCTCGCCTGCGATGCTGAAGGGCGCCGTAGAAGCGGCCGGCATAGGCAGCGATCTCGATGCAGTCTTGTCTGTCGACACGCTGAAAATGTTCAAGCCGCGGCCCGAAGTCTATCGTCTGATCACCGACCATTTCAAATGCAAACCTGGCGACGTGACATTCATATCGTCCAATCGGTGGGACGTCATGGCCGGTGTCTCGGTTGGCTTCAGGGCGTTGTGGGTCAATCGTATGAAAATGCCCGATGAATACTTAGATTTTCCGGCAGCGCAGACCTTGCGCGACCTTGGCAGCCTGGCCGAATACGCCTAGCACTTTGGTCGCAGTTCCACGCACTGGCGCTATCAGGTTTTGCGGCCTATATGCCGCATTGCATCCCACCTCCGACACGTTCCCATGCAATCGATTATTTCGATCAGAAGCCTGTCAAAAAGCTACGCGTCCGGTTTCCGGGCTCTGAACGAAATCAATCTCGACATTCGGCGTGGCGAAATATTCGCCCTGCTTGGACCCAATGGCGCAGGCAAGACCACGTTGATCGGGATCATCTGCGGAATCCTGGTGCCGACCGAGGGTAAGGTCACGGTCGGCGGTCACGACATCATCACCGACTATCGAGCCGCCCGCTCCTTGATAGGACTTGTGCCACAGGAATTGCACACCGACGCCTTCGAGAGCGTGTGGGCGACTGTGTCGTTCAGTCGAGGTCTGTTCAACAAGCCCAACAACCCGGCCCATATCGAAAAGGTGCTGCGCGCGCTGTCCCTTTGGGACAAGAAAGACAACAAGATAATGACGCTGTCAGGCGGCATGAAGCGCCGCGTGCTGATTGCCAAGGCGCTTTCGCACGAGCCACAAATCCTCTTCCTTGATGAACCGACAGCCGGCGTCGATGTCGAGTTGCGAAAGGACATGTGGCAAGTCGTACGCGACCTGCGAAGTTCCGGCGTCACTATTATCTTGACCACTCATTACATCGAAGAGGCGGAAGATATGGCCGACCGGGTTGGAGTCATCAACAAGGGCGAGATCATCCTGGTTGAGGAAAAGGTCGAATTGATGCGCAAACTCGGCAGGAAACAGCTGACATTGCAACTTCAGCAGAGACTCGCTGCGATTCCACCAGAGCTCTCTCGCTTTAACCTCTCGATTGGCGACGACGGGAGCACACTGATTTACGACTATGACACCCAAGCGGAGCGAACCGGCGTGGCGACGCTCCTGGGCGAGCTCTCGCGCGCGGGCTTGCGAATTCGTGACCTGCAAACAAACCAGAGTTCGCTGGAAGACATCTTCGTTGGATTGGTGAGCGACAGACGATGAACCTGCGAGCCGTTAAAGCAATTTATAGTTTTGAAATGGCGCGGACAGGCCGGACCATCTGGCAAAGCATTGTTTCGCCGGTTCTTTCGACTTCGCTCTATTTCGTCGTTTTCGGGGCAGCGATCGGTTCACGGATTACCGAAATTGAAGGTGTTCCCTACGGCTCCTTTATCGTGCCGGGACTCATCATGCTTACGCTGCTTACTCAGAGCACCATGAACGCATCTTTCGGAATTTATTTTCCCCGCTTCACGGGCACGATCTATGAGATCTTGTCAGCGCCCGTGTCGCCATTCGAGGTCGTTCTTGGTTATGTCGGTGCGGCAGCGACCAAGTCGATCATTCTCGGGCTGATTATCCTGGCAACGTCCTGGCTGTTTGTGCCCCTGCGCATAGCACATCCGTTCTGGATGGTGACCTTTCTGGTGCTTACAGCGGCGACCTTCAGCCTTCTCGGCTTCATCATCGGAATCTGGGCTGACGGCTTTGAACAGCTACAAATTGTGCCGCTGCTGATTATCACTCCGTTGACTTTCCTCGGAGGGACCTTTTATTCGACCAGCGTGTTGCCGCCGGCGTGGCAAACAATATCGCTATTCAACCCAGTCGTTTATTTGATCAGCGGATTTCGTTGGAGCTTTTTCGAAATTGCCGATGTGGGCCATGCCGTCAGCGTCGGCATGACACTACTCTTTCTTGCAGCCTGCCTTGTGACCGTGTGGTGGATGTTCAGGACCGGCTACAAGCTCAAAAAATAGTCAGTATCGCCACCGCTAGCCCGCCAGGGCATGGAGAATGCGCGCCCAGCTCCTGATGCCCTTGTGGAAGCACTTGAGGTCGAACTTTTCGTTCGGCGAATGGACGCGATCGTCGTCAAGCGCGAAGCCGACGAGCAAGGAGTCCATCCCCAGCACATTTTTGAAGTCGGCCACGATCGGAATCGACCCTCCTGCGCCCACTGCCACCGCCTTGTGCCCCCATTCTTCAGCGAGGACGCCCCGCGCCTTGGTGAGCGCCGGATTGTCAAAGGAGAGCTGGATCGCTGGCGCCAGAGCGAAATTGCCGAACTCGACCTTGCAGTCGCTGGGCAGGCGCGCCCGTACAAAGTCACGAAAGGCATCGCGGATTTTCTCGGGGTTCTGCTCGCCGACAAGACGGAACGAAACCTTCGCGCTCGCTTCACCAGGGATGACGGTTTTCGCGCCCTCCCCCGTGTATCCGCCAACGATGCCGTTGATCTCGGCTGTCGGCCTGGTCGTCACCTGCTCGATGACGAGGCGGTCTTTCTCACCGGCCGGATTCTTGAGCCCGATTGGTCCCAGGAATTTCTCTGCCGTCAGATCGAGTGCCTTGAGATCGGCCTTGATGTCGACTGGCAGATCTTTCACGCCGTCATAAAAGCCGGGAATGGTGACGCGGCCTTTGTCATCCCATATCGCACCGAGAATTTCGGCCAAGAGCCGGAGTGGATTTTGTGCGGCGCCTCCAAAAACGCCGGAATGAAGATCGCGATCAGCGCAGATAATCTTGACGTCTTCGTAAACGAGGCCTCGCAGCGAGGTGGTCACGGCCGGCGTCTTTTGATCCCACATGGCCGTATCGCAAACGAGCGCCAGGTCCATTTTGAACTCAGCCGCATTGTCGCGAACGAACCCGAACAAATTCTTGGAGCCGCATTCCTCTTCGCCCTCTATCATCATGGTGATAGGCAATGGCAGCTTTCCTGTAACGACTTTGAATGCGCGGCAAGCCTCGATGAACGTCATCGCCTGGCCTTTGTCGTCGCATGCGCCACGCGCGACGATGATCTTGCGCCCATCCGGCAACGTTTCAATGCGGGGCTCAAAAGGCGGCGTCTCCCACAGATTCAAAGGATCGACCGGCTGGACGTCGTAGTGCCCGTAAAACAGCACTCGCGGACCTGTAGCGCCGTTCGACTTGCCGACCACGACTGGATGGCCGGCCGTCGGACGCACGGTCGCGTCAAATCCGATTGACTTGAGATCGGCGGCAACATGTTCGGCTGCCGCACGGCACTGGTCCCTGTAAGCCGGATCAGTGGAAATCGAAGCGATCCGCAGCAGTGCGAACAATCGAGCCACGCTTTGATCAATATCCTGGTCGATGCGGTCGAGCACCGCCTCGAGAGCTTTCATGAGGGGACTCCTTGCGAGCGGAGTCCGAGGCTAGCAATGGCGACCGGGGCTGAAAAGGAGCCTCAATGCAGCGTTGGCTTTGCCAGAACTGCTGTACCTGACCGTCCGAAAGGCGGGATTACCATTGCTAACGGGCGCGAAGTGGCGGGCGCCGCGCGGCGATGCTGAAGCGCGGCGCCGAGACGGCGGTAAAGCAGGCGCGAGGGAATCGTGGCGGGGACAGCGTCCAGATACCCGCAGCGACGGGCTGTGCGCCGCAAGTGGGGCGTAACAACTGGAGCGACCATCAAGGTCGGAACGCCGCAAGAGCGTCCTGGCGCTTCGCTTTCAGGGGGCGGTACGCAATCGGGAACAGGCGCATCGACCGCCACCAGGCAAGCATCAGCGTGGCCCGATTGACATAACCGCCGCGCCTCCTCGAGTTCGGTTACCGCTTTGACCTCTGCTACGTTCATTCGCCGAAGACGGGTGGCCAAGACTTTACCCTGACCGCTGTCGGCGACGACAACGATCCGCGAAACGCTCAGCGACTTCATCAACGCCCCCCTTTTTGCAAGCCCCCACGACCTGGCCCGGTTTGTTCGTTAAACCCCCGCACTCTGAATTGGCGGGCCCCCATCCGGACCGGTCGGTATATCGTTCTTCTCTCTGGATTATTCCAAGATACACGGCCTGATCGGAGTTATCAAATTTCGATTCACCGGATCGTAAAACTACGAACGGTCATTGAGTCAGTCTAAATCGAGATCGTCGAGAGCACTCGTTTCATTTCGAAGTGATGAAAAATCTCGCGCGTGCAGCAGTGCATCGCGGATACACCGGCGAGGTATTTTGTTAGCAATGACTCATTTTCACTTGACTGTTGCTCGTATGACAGTTGCCAGATCATGACTCCCGCCACAAATAAGCCGGCGTCACGCTTGTCATCGCCAAAAACGCCGTTCAATATGATCGCAATTCCGCCACAAGTGCGGAGCGCGAGGGGATCATGGATGAGCTGATCGGCCGTCTGGTCGCCAACGTCGGCATTGATCGAAGTGCCGCAGAAAAGGCGGTCGCCATTATCCTCGACTTCCTTCGCAAGGAAGGCCCGGCAGAAAAGGTAGAGGCGCTAATCGAAAGGCTTCCTGGGGCGGAGGCCTTGCTGGCGACACAGTCCGAAAGTGGCGGCATGTTTCCCATGGGTGGCATCATGGGCGCTGGTACCAAAATGATGGCAGTGGGGCTGAGCATGGGACAAGTGCAAGGGGTGACTCGAGAAACCATCGCGTATGCGCGAGAAAAGATCGGCGATGATGCTGTCGGGGAAATCGTGGGTGCAGTCCCAGGGCTGAGTCAGTTTGTTTGAACCGTTCGCGACGCGAAAAAGATAATAAAAAGCGGAGGAGGCACAATGTCCTATCCCATCACCGATATCGACGGGATCAACGGCGAAGTCGCCGTTGTTCTCAAGTCGGTGGGAATTAGGTCGACTGACCGTCTTTTAGAAGCCGCCCGAACAGTAAAGGGACGCAAGGAGCTTGCTTCTAAAACCGGCTTTGGAGAGAAACAGCTACTCTACTGGGCCAATGTCGCGGACCGCATGCGCATAAAAGGCGTCCGCAAGGAATATTCTGAACTGCTCCAAGCTGCGGGGGTCGATACAGTAAAAGAGCTGAAGTACCGAAATCCGGGGAACCTGGCCAAGGCCATGGCCGATGCCAACAAGAAGCGGAAATTGGTCCGAGTGCTGCCGTCCGAAAAAGTGGTTAAACGCTGGATCGAAAACGCCAAGCTATTGCCGCTGAAGATAACCTATTAGACCCGTAACGCTCCTTGACAGTCCGCCGCCGACCGCGCAAAGCGACCGGCATGGGAAGTCTGCCTAAGCTCGATAAAGCCATCGGAACCGCTGGCAAACCAGCGCAAACGCTACTTCCGGCACTGCTCTCGGCAGGCCGCCCACTCGTGATGGGCATACTCAATGTAACGCCGGATTCGTTTTCGGACGGCGGCCAGTTTCTGGAGCCGACTACCGCGATCGCGCGTGCTGCCCAAATGATGAAACAGGGCGCCGATATCCTCGACGTCGGGGCAGAATCGACCCGACCCTATGGCGGCGCACTTCCGGTATCGGAGGAAGATGAAAAGGCACGCCTCGCCCCCGTTCTCCCGGAAGTGGTCAAACTTGGCTTGCCGGTTTCGATCGACTCCATCAAGGCCTCGGTCGCTGCCTGGGCGATCGACGCGGGCGCAACCATCGTCAACGATGTGTGGGGCTTGCAACGCGATTCCGACATGCCGACGCTGGTCGCCAAGCGAGGCGTGCCTGTCATAGTGATGCACAACCGCGAGAGCGCCGACGCGGATATCGATATCGTTCCGGACGTAATGACCTTCTTCTCCCGCTCTCTCGAAATCGCCGCTCAAGCTGGCATTGCGCGTGAATGTATCGTGCTCGACCCTGGTATCGGCTTTGGCAAAACTCCTGAGCAAAGCATCACTTGTCTTGCACGGCTCGGCGAGTTCACGCGTTTCGGTTTACCGCTTCTGGTTGGCGCATCCCGCAAGCGTTTCATCAACACCATCACTCCATCGTCACCGGATGGACGCATCGGCGGCTCGATTTGCGCCCATCTGCTCGCCGTGCAAAAAGGGGCGGCAATTGTGCGCGCCCATGACGTTGCGGAAACGGTGCAGGCCTTACGCGTGAGCGCTGCAATCGAGGCAGCGCGATGACTGATCGCATATTCATCCGCGGCCTGTCGTTGCACGCCAATCACGGCGTCATGGCGCACGAGGCCAGGGTGGGTCAAAGTTTCACGATCGACGTCGACCTCGAAATTGATCTTTCGGCGGCTGCACGCTCCGACAAAGTCGTCGACACCGTCTCATACGACAAGGTTGTCGAATGCATCACCAAAGCGTTCTGTGCCCAACGCTATAGGTTGATTGAGGCGGCCGCGGGCCACATTGCCGATGCCGTCCTTTCGGCCTTTCATCGCGTCCGCTCGGTACGGGTCACGATCCACAAGCCCCATGCTCCGATTGCCGCGACATTTGACGACGTCGGCGTAACGCTGGTGCGGAGCCGCCATGGTTGAAGCGCTGCTTGCGCTCGGTGGCAATGTCGGAAACAGCCGGGCCATTCTTGATCGCGCCATAGGCCTGCTCTGCGACGGCAAGGACGTTCGTCTGATAGCGCGGTCGTCCGACTACCGCACACCGCCATGGGGCTTTAAGTACCAGCCCCATTTCGTGAACCTTGCCATCGTTGTCGAAACGACACTTGACCCACGCGAGCTACTTGCGCGCGCGCAACAGGTCGAGCTTCGGCTTGGCCGAAACCGCGCGCACGAAAAGCGGAACGGTCCGCGCACTGCCGATATCGACATCATCGCGTATGATGATGTGACGATGAACGAACCAAATCTGACGCTGCCGCACCCGCGACTGTTTGAGCGGGCTTTTGTGTTGGTGCCACTGGCCGAAATTGCCGGCGACCGGGTCATCGCAGGACGCCGCGTAGCTGAGGCTGCCAAGGCGGTCGAGTCCGGCGGAATCCACCGAATGCCTTAACCGACGCAGTAGGAGGGGTATTCAAGTTGCTTCGACGCAATGGCTCGATCGCGCCGACTATGCCATTTTGCCTGCATGACCGACGAAATGCCCTTCGCAACTGAGTTCCCGCCGACGTCAGAAGCGGAATGGCGAAGGCTGGTCGAAACTGCGCTCAAGGGTGCCGCATTCGACAAGCGGCTGGTAAGCCGGACCTACGACGGCCTGAGGGTCGAGCCACTCTATCAACGGGCGGCTGGAGCAAAGCCCGTGATCGGACGTATGCCAGGGGCGGCTTGGGCGCTTGTGCAGCGTGTTGACCATCCGGACCCGGTGGCCGCCAACGCGCAAGCATTGCAGGACCTGGAGAACGGCGCCACCGGTCTGGTGCTGGTCATGACCAGTTCGGTCAGCGCCAATGGCTATGGTCTCGATCCCTCCCCGGACACGCTGGCGCGTGTCCTCAAAGAGGTGCAACTCGATGCCGGCATTACCATTGACTTTGATCTGAGCCCGGCGACCAATACAGTCCTGCAGTATTTCGCTGCGCTCGTGAAAAATCGCAAGTTTTCCCCGGCATCCGTCGACTTGCGAGCCGGCGTCAATCCGATTGGCGGCTTTGCTGCTTCAGGCGCAAGTCCACAGCCCTGGAAGACGCTGTCGAAAAAATTCGCCAACACTGTTGGCGAATTGGCATCGAAAGGGTTTCGTGGCCGGTTCGCGCTTGCGGACGGGCGTATCATCCATGACGCTGCAGGCTCGGAAGCTCAGGAACTGGCTTTTGCGATCGCAACCGCGGTCGAATATTTGCGCGCCCTCGAGCAAGGAGGCATTTCCATTGATGCCGCCCGCGGAATGATTTATTTCCGCCTGTCCGCCGATGCCGACGAATTTCTGACTATTGCGAAATTTCGCGCGTTGCGAAAGCTATGGGCGCGCATTGAACAGACATCCGGACTCAACCCTAAACCCGCCTGTCTGACTGCGGAGACCGCCTGGCGGATGATGACGCGGCGCGATCCTTACGTGAACATGTTGCGCACAACAGTTGCGATAGCTGCTGCGGGGCTTGGCGGGGCCGACGGCATTGCCGCCTTACCATACACGGCTGCGCTTGGATTGTCTGACGGTTTGGCTCGTCGGATCGCGCGAAACACGCAGCTCATTTTGCTCGAGGAATCGAATCTCGCGAAAGTGAGCGATCCGGCAGCGGGATCCGGTGCCATAGAAGATCTCACGGACAAACTCTGTGCTGCAGCCTGGACATTTTTTCAGTATATCGAGTCCATTGGCGGAGCATGGGCGGCGCTCGAACGCGGATTGATTCAGAGTAAAGTCGCTGCCGTACGTTCTGAACGCGAGCAGGCGGTGGCAAAACGCAGAGACGCATTGACTGGCGCGAGCGACTATCCTGATCTAAATGAAGCTCCGGCAACTACGCTCGATGCAGCCCCTGTATCACCATCAAAAGAGGCGGACCCGGCGATTACCACGGAAGCCTTTCCGCGCATTCGCCTTGCTGAACCGTTCGAACGCTTACGCGACGCTTCCGACCGAATGTTGGAAACAACTGGCAGCCGTCCAAATGTCTTTCTTGCCAATCTAGGAAAGGCCTCTGACTTCACCGCGAGGACAACCTATGCCGGGAATTTCTACGCGGCCGGCGGCATCGCGCCCGTCATCAATGACGGTTTTAAGGACCAGGCGGAGATGATCGCCGCTTTTAAAGCGTCCGGCGCAAGGCTCGCTTGCCTGTGCTCGTCGGACAAGGTCTACGCCAGCGACGCAGCGCAAGCGGCCAAGGCGTTAGCGGCCGCGGGCGCGGTCGTTCAGCTTGCCGGCCACCCCGGAGAGAACGAGGCTGCATGGCGACAGGCGGGCGTTAAAACCTTTATTTATACGGGCTGCGACACGCTTGCGACCCTGCAGGCCACGCATGATATTCTGGGCGTCAGATGAGTCAGGTGCCCGATTTCACGAAGATCGACTTCGCCGACACAGCTCAGCCTGGTGTCGCGCGAGACTCTGAATCCTGGACGACCCCGGAAGGCATTGCCGTAAAGCCGCTTTACACTGAGCAAGACCTCGCGGGGCTGGATTTTCTGGATACTTATCCGGGCAGGCCGCCATATCTTCGCGGCCCCTACCCTGCGATGTACGCGGCGCAGCCCTGGACCATCCGGCAATACGCCGGTTTCTCGACAGCAGAAGATTCGAACGCGTTCTATCGGCGCAATCTCGCGGCAGGGCAGAAAGGTCTGTCGATCGCCTTCGACCTTGCCACACACCGAGGCTACGACAGCGATCACCCACGTGTGTCCGGAGACGTTGGCATGGCGGGTGTGGCAATCGACTCGATTTACGACATGCGCACGCTGTTTTCAGGCATTCCGCTCGACCAGATGAGCGTGTCGATGACCATGAACGGCGCAGTGCTGCCGGTGCTCGCGCTTTATATCGTCGCTGCGGAGGAACAGGGCGTTGCGCACCAGAAGCTCTCCGGCACGATCCAAAACGACATTCTCAAAGAATTTATGGTGCGTAACACCTATATCTATCCGCCCGGACCAAGTCTTCGCATCATTTCCGACATCTTTGCTTTTACGTCGGCAGAAATGCCCAAGTTCAATTCGATTTCGGTGTCCGGCTATCACATGCAGGAAGCTGGCGCGACGCAGGATCTCGAGCTCGCCTACACGCTTGCGGATGGCGTCGAATATGTGCGGGCCGGATTGAAGGCCGGGCTCACCATAGATCAGTTCGCTCCGCGCATTTCGTTTTTTTGGGCGATCGGCATGAACTATTTCATGGAGATCGCCAAGCTGCGCGCGGCCCGCATGCTGTGGGCGAAGCTGATGAAGCCTTTCAATCCTGAAGATTCGCGTTCCCTGTCCCTCCGCACTCACTGCCAGACTTCAGGCTGGTCGCTGGCTGCCCAGGACGTTTTCAACAACGTTTCGCGCACCATGATCGAGGCGATGGCGGCAACGCAGGGTCAGACACAGTCGCTGCATACCAACGCGCTCGATGAGGCCCTTGCCTTGCCGACGGATTTCTCCGCCCGCATCGCGCGCAATACACAGATCGTTTTGCAACAGGAGGCTGGCGCAACGCGCATCGTCGACCCCTGGGGCGGCTCATATTATGTAGAGCGGTTGACCTACGAACTAGCGCGCAAGGCTTGGGGCCATATCGAAGAAGTTGAGGGCTTGGGTGGCATGGCGAGCGCGATCCAGGCCGGCATTCCCAAGCTGCGCATCGAGGAAGCTGCAGCGAAGACGCAAGCGCGGATCGATGCACGCGTGCAATCCGTTATCGGGGTGAACAAATATCCTCCCGCTGACGAAGCCCCCATCGAAGTGTTAAAGGTTGACAATTCCGCTGTGCGGCAGAAGCAGCTCGAGAAGCTTGCACGACTGAAAGCCGAGCGCGATCCTGGCCTATTGAAAGAGGCGCTTGATGCGCTCACCCGCGCGGCCGATCGAGGCAACGGCAATCTGTTGGCACTCGCTGTCGATGCCGCGCGCGCCAAAGCGACGGTTGGCGAAATCTCCTCGGCGCTCGAAAAGGTCTTTGGCCGTCATCGCGCAGAGATCAAGGCTATTACCGGGGTCTACAAGCGGGAGGTCGGGATGACCGACGCCGTCGAACGAGTTCGCAGCGCAGTCGAGGCATTCGAAACCGCCGAGGGCCGCCGACCACGCTTGTTGGTCGCCAAAATCGGACAGGATGGCCACGACCGCGGTCAGAAGGTAATTGCTTCGGCCTTCGCGGATCTCGGTTTCGACGTTGACATCGGACCTCTGTTTGCGACGCCCGCGGAGGCGGCGCGGCAGGCAATCGAGAACGACGTGCACATTCTTGGCGTATCCTCATTGGCTGCAGCCCACCTGACGCTGGTGCCAGAATTGAAGTCCGAGCTTACCAAGCAAGGTCGGGGCGACATCATGATCGTGGTTGGTGGCGTGGTGCCGCCCCAGGATTACGAGGCCCTCCTGCAGGCGGGGGCTGAGGCCATATTCCCCCCGGGCACGGTAATTGCCGAGGCCGCCGAAAAACTCCTGAAGACTCTGAACAAACGTCTCGGTCACGGCAAAGAGGCGGCCGAGTGAGTGCAGTCACCGTCCGCGCGGCCGCAGCCGCAGTTTGCGGGCTATCGTTATCCGCTTGTGTTGATTCTTCGGGTCCGATTCTGACCGACGCACGCCCGCTGTTCGGCCAACAGCTGCAACTGCAATTCTATACGCTACGCAAGGGCTTCGCGGATGAGCCCGAGCAAGCCTCGTTCAAGTGGGATGGCGAGCGATACATCCACGCCGGCGGTGGCATGACCGATATTACCGCCTTCACGGTGCACCGGCTCGAAGGCCGTGCCTATATCGTGCAGAGCGCGGCAGCCAAACGGCCAAATATCATCGAATACGCGGTCGCACATGAGCTGACCGGAGGCGTCTATCAGGTTACTCCCATCGACGAGAATGATGCCGACGGCGCTACTCGGGCGCGCAATTGTGTGCGGATTGATGATTCCCCTTGCCGGGTCACCTCA
Organism: Pseudolabrys sp.; assembly: GCA_036820945.1. Classification (GTDB taxonomy): domain Bacteria; phylum Pseudomonadota; class Alphaproteobacteria; order Rhizobiales; family Xanthobacteraceae; genus Pseudolabrys. The sequence goes on along the minus strand of DAISKM010000006.1, from coordinate 692 downwards.
CAAAAACAACTGATCGCTTTTGCACGCGCCACTGAGGCTCGGCAGAAGGGCGAAGGCGGCCTGGTCCTTCGCCTTGCGAATAGCTCGGAATCCCGGCGCTAGATATCAATGACTTCGCGCAATCTCCCACCTTCCGATCTAGTCCGGGGCATCCGCGCCGGCGACCGCGCGACTCTGGCGCGCGCGATCACGCTCATCGAGAGCAAGCGTGCCGATCACCGCAGAACAGCGCATCACCTGGTGCAGGAGCTTTTGCCACACACGGGAAAGGCGGTTCGCCTCGGTATCACCGGCGCACCGGGTGTCGGCAAATCCACGACAATCGACGTGCTTGGCACTTACCTCACTGGCAAAGGGCATAAGGTCGCCGTGCTTGCGGTCGATCCGTCTTCGACTCGCACAGGTGGTTCAATTCTCGGGGACAAGACGCGCATGGCGGGACTCTCAAGCGACCCCAACGCATTCGTCCGGCCATCGCCGTCTTCCGGCACGCTCGGTGGTGTCGCTGCCAAGACACGCGAAACAATGCTTGTATGCGAGGCTGCCGGCTATGATGCGGTGATGGTCGAGACCGTTGGCATCGGCCAATCAGAAACCGCAGTTGCCGACATGACCGATTGTTTTCTTGTTCTGATGCTGCCGGGTGCCGGGGATGAATTGCAGGGTCTCAAGAAAGGCATCGTCGAACTTGC
>DAISKM010000005.1:0-22785 GCA_036820945.1 Pseudolabrys sp. | reverse complement strand
AATCGGATGTGCCGTGGATACCGCATCTGCAGCATCCACCCGGCGGTTGCCGCGTCGCGCACCTGGGCGAGGATCCGTTTTACGTGCGATATCCGATGCGCAGCTTTCCGAGCGACCTTGCGATCCAGGCGAGCAGCGCACAGGCGCTGGATGCTTTGACCCGCGCAGTTGAGCCGCGCCTGCAGATGGCGGACGCCCGAATTGCCGCTCGCCGGGCCCGGCTGACCGAGCGCATGCGCACCCGCCGCGCGCAGCTCGCGAAAGATTCGGCGCCTGGCCCTTCGATCTCGCCCGAATATCTTTCGCACGCGATCGGCGAAGCGGTCGGCAAGGATGCCATCATCATCAACGAGTATCCCCTGAGGCCGGATCATTGTGCGCGCGAGAAGCCCGGCACTTTCTTTGCGCTCGGCCCCGCCGGCGGGCTCGGTTGGGGCCTTGGGGCGGCACTTGGCGCCAAGCTCGCGGCGCCGGACGAATTCGTCGTCGCCACGCTGGGAGACGGTTCTTACATGTTCGCCAATCCGATGGTCGGTCACTGGGTTTCGGCCGTTCACAATCTTCCGATTCTGACCATCGTCTTCAACAACAGCCGTTATGGCGCAGTGCGCCGCGCCACACTTTCGATGTTCAAGGACGGCGCGGCCGGCGAAAATGACGGCCGTACGCTCGCCGATCTCGATCCATCGCCCCCGTTCGAAGAAATGGCGCGGGCACAGGGAGCTCACGCGGAGCGCGTCGACAAGCCCGCCGACCTTCCCGATGCACTCGCGCGCGCCCGCGCCGTCGTCGTCAACGAACGCAAGCAGGCCCTGCTCAACGTGATTACGCCTTATTGAACCGGTAAGCCGCCAAAGCCGCCAGGACCAAACGAAGAGTCCCGGAGAACTTGATGCGCATCGATGCCTATACCCATTTCATCCCCGGAAATTTTTTCAACAGGATCGTTGAAGACGGTCATCCCGACATCGGCAAGCGTGTGCGTGAAATTCCCTGCATTCACGACCTCGAAGTACGGCGCAAGATCGTTGGGGGATTTAAGGATTATGCGCAGATCCTGTCCTATCCGATGCCGCCGCTCGAAATCATAGCCAAGGGCGACGGCAAGCTGACCGAAGAATACACGAAGCTCGTCAATGACGGCTTAGCCGAGATCTGCACAAAATTTCCCGATGAATTTCCCGGCTGGGTTGCGCAAGCGGCGCTGATCGCGCCCGATGGCGGCGTGCGTGAAGCGGACCGCGCGCTGAAAAACGGCGCGCTGGGTGTGCAGGTCTATACCAACATCGCCGGCAAGCCCCTCGACGACCCGGCATTCGAGCCGTTCTTCGCCGCCATGAACCGGCTCAACAAGCCGATCTGGATGCATCCTGCGCGAGCCGCCAATTTTCCTGACTACCTGACCGAGCAGAAATCGAAATATGAGATCTGGTGGACGTTCGGATGGTCCTACGAGACTGCGGCCGCCATGGCGCGGCTTGTGTTCTCCAAGGTCATGGACAAATACCCGAACCTGAAAATCATCACGCACCATTTCGGCGGCATCGTGCCTATGCTGGAAGGGCGCATTGGCCCAGGCTGGGATCAGCTCGGCGCGCGCACCTCCGACGAAGACCTGGGCGCCATCCTGAAGCAGCTCAAGAAGCGTCCACTCGATTATTTCAAGCACTCCTTCTATGCCGACACCGCGGTGTTCGGCGGCGTGCCGGCGACCCATGCGGGTCTTGCGTTCTACGACGCCGACAAGATCGTATTCGCGTCGGACTGCCCGTTCGATCCCGAGAAGGGCACAATGTACACGCGCGAAACCCTGCGCATTCTTGAAGGCATCGACATGCCCAAGGCGGACAAGGAAATGATCTGGCACGGCAACCTCGAGGCGATCACGGGCGCGAAATTCAAGAGTTAAGGTCGAGTTGCCTGCCGTTCCCCTCGCTAAGCGAAGAAAGTCGTGGATGCCCGGCATAAAGCCGGGCATGACGCGCCAACCCAGCCTGGGTGTCGGTAGAAGCAAGACCGCCATCTGCTAACCTCCGCGCCCATGGCTCAGACACAATCCATTGGCTTGCCCGAACCGGATTCTCCGGCTGACGAAGGCCGCGTGACGCCGGCGATGGCGCAGTACATCGAAATCAAGGCCGCCAATCCGGATTGCCTCCTTTTCTACCGCATGGGCGATTTCTACGAGATGTTCTTCGAGGACGCCGAAGTCGCCGCGCGCGCGCTTGGAATCGCGCTCACCAGGCGCGGCAAATATCTCGGCAAGGACGTGCCGCTCTGCGGTGTCCCGGTTCTGCGCGCGGATGAATATCTGCACCGGCTTATCGAGCAGGGACACCGCGTGGCCGTGTGCGAGCAGCTGGAAGACCCGGCCGAAGCCCGCAAGCGTGGATATAAGAGCGTGGTGCGCCGCGACGTCGTGCGGCTGGTGACGCCGGGCACGCTCACCGAAGACACGCTGCTCGATGCGAGACGCAACAATTATCTTCTGGCGGTGGCCCGCGCGCGCCTGTCATCCGGCAGCGAGGAAACCCGCTTCGCGCTCGCCTGGATCGACATTTCCACCGGCGAATTCCGCCTTACCGAATGCGATCGCGCCGCGCTTTCCACCGAGATCGCGCGGCTTGAACCGGGCGAGATTCTCGTTTCCGACGCGCTGTTCAGCGAATCCGACCTTGCAGCCTATTGGCGCTCGCAGCCGGCAGTGACGCCGCTTGCGCGGGACGTCTTCGATGGCGCGACCGCCGAGCGACGGCTGACGTCATTCTTCGCGGTGGCGACCAGCGAAGCGTTCGGAGCACTGAGCCGGCTGGAGCTTACGGCCGCTGCCGCCTGCGTCACCTACATCGAGCGCACGCAGCTCGGCAAGCGCCCGCCGCTGTCGCCGCCTGTGCATGAAACCGCCGGCGCCGCGATGGCAATCGACCAGGCCACGCGCGCCAATCTCGAATTGATGCGCACACTTGCGGGCGATCGACGCGGCTCGCTGCTCGATGCGATCGACCGGACGGTGACCGCCGCAGGGTCGCGCCTGCTGGCGCAGCGCGTATCGGCGCCCCTAACTGATGCGGCGCAGATCGCCAGGAGGCTGGACGCGGTGGCTTGCTTTGTCGGCGATGCCGCAGCCCGTGCAGAGACGCGCTCGCGTCTGCGGGCCGCGCCCGATCTCGCGCGGTCGTTGTCCCGCCTGGCCGTCGGACGCGGCGGCCCGCGCGACCTTGCCGCGATCCGCGACGGCATGCTGGCCGCGGCCGATCTTGCGCGCGCGCTTGGCTCGCTGAAAGAAACTCCGGATGAAGTCGCGCAGGCAATGGAGGCGTGCCGCAAGCCTGACGGAATGCTGGCTGCCGAGCTGTCCGCCGCGCTCGCTGCCGAATTGCCGGCCTACAAGCGAGACGGCGGGTTCGTGCGCGATGGCTACGATAAAATTCTCGATGAGACCCGCGCACTGCGCGACGAGTCGCGTCGCGTCATCGCGGCGCTGCAGGCGCGCTATGCCGAGGAAACCGGCATCCGGATTCTCAAGATCAAGCACAACAACGTGCTCGGCTATTTCGTCGAGGTGACGGCCCAGCATGGCGAAAAACTGATGGCCGCACCGCTCAACGCGACCTTCATCCACCGCCAGACGCTTGCCGGCCAGGTTCGGTTCACCACAACCGAGCTCGGTGAACTGGAGGCGAAGATTGCCAGCGCCGCGGAGCGCGCGCTCGGTCTTGAACTCGAAACATTCGAGCGCCTGACAGCCAACGTGATGGCGGAGAGCACCAACATCAAGGCGTGCGCGGAGGCGCTTGCGAGTCTCGACGTGGTCAGCGCACTGGCGCATCTGGCCGTCGAACGGGATTATGCACGGCCGCAGATCGACGACAGCCACGCCTTCGTCGTCGAAGGTGGCCGTCATCCCGTTGTTGAGCAGGCCTTGTCGAGGGATGGCAGTCCTTTTGTTGCAAACGATTCTGATCTATCGCCGCCGGAAGGAACCGACGCCGGCCGCATCTGGCTGATTACCGGCCCCAACATGGCGGGAAAATCCACGTTCCTGCGGCAGAACGCCCTGATTGCCGTTCTCGCGCAGATCGGCAGCTTCGTTCCGGCGAAGCAGGCGCACATTGGAATCGTGGACCGGCTGTTCTCACGCGTCGGGGCCGCCGACGATCTCGCGCGCGGGCGCTCGACCTTCATGGTCGAGATGGTGGAAACCGCCGCCATCCTCAACCAGGCCGGTGAGCGGGCGCTGGTCATTCTCGACGAAATCGGGCGCGGCACCGCCACATTCGACGGGCTGTCGATCGCCTGGGCAACGGTCGAGCACCTGCACGACGTCAACAAGTGCCGTGCCCTGTTTGCCACGCATTTCCACGAGCTGACCGCGCTTGCCGGGCGCCTCGACCGGCTTCGCAACGCGACGGTGCAGGTGAAGGAATGGCACGGTGAAGTCGTGTTCCTGCACGAGGTCGTTGCCGGCGCGGCCGACCGGTCATATGGCATCCAGGTCGCAAAGCTTGCGGGCTTGCCGGCAAGCGTGGTCGAGCGCGCCAAAGTGGTGTTGTCCAAGCTCGAGCAGGAGGATCGCTCGGCGCCCAAGGGGTTTGAGGATCTGCCGCTGTTCGCAGTGCCCTCGAAATTGCCTCAGGATGCGCGGCAACCGGTCGAGGAACCCGTGATTACCGCCCTCGCCGCGATCAACCCCGACGACCTGTCGCCACGCGAGGCGATGGAAGCGCTTTATTCGCTCAAGGCCAAACTGGCAGAAAAGCGCAAGTAGCCAAGAAGCCCAAGCCCGTTCATTCCCGCGAAAGCGGGAATCCAGCGCTGTAATGACGAGCTTGGAACTTTGCTACTCTAGCCCGCTTTCGCGGGGACGAACGGTGTGGAACAGTCTGGCCCGATGATGAATATTGCCGACCGCAAACAAGCGACGGCGCCAGCAGACGCGCAGCGCTGGCTGGAAAATTTTGCCGCCGTTTTGACCGCCCAAGATTCCGCGGCAGTCGCCGGGTTGTTTCTGGACGGTGGGCTCTGGCGCGATGTGCTTGCCTTCACCTGGACTATCCAGACGATGTCTGGTCGGCCGGCAATCGAAGACATGCTGCGGAAGACCCTCGCACGCACGCAGCCGAAAAATTTTTACATTCCGTCGCGTCGAACACCGCCACGCTGGGTGACGCGCGCGGGCACAGAAGCCATCGAGACATTGTTCGAGTTCGAGACAATGAGCGGACCTGCCAACGGCGTGCTGCGGCTCGTCCCTGACGCGCACGGCAAGCTGCGCGCCTGGACGCTAAATACCAATCTGCACGAGCTTCGTGGCCATGAAGAGGAATTCAGGCGCCGGCCGGAGCCCGACTCGACCCGCGACTTCGGCGCCGAGAATTGGGGCGATCGCCTGGCTAAGGCGCGTACCTATGCCGATCGCGATCCCGCTGTCATTGTTGTCGGCGGCGGACAGGCCGGCCTCTCGATTGCAGCGCGACTGCATCAACTGGGCATCGACACGCTGATTGTCGATCGTCATGGACGGGTCGGCGACAACTGGCGCACACGATACCATTCGCTGACGCTGCACAATGAAGTGCATGTCAATCACCTGCCCTATCTTCCATTTCCGCCGACCTTTCCTGTCTACATTCCGAAAGACAAATTGGCCAACTGGTTCGAGTCCTACGTCGAAGCGCTGGAGCTGAATTTCTGGACCGGGACCGAGCTTGTCGCGGGAAGTTACGACGAGCAGCGCCGCGAATGGCGCGTCACGCTGCGCCAACAGGATGGCGGCGAGCGCGTCATGCGCCCGCGTCACCTGATATTCGCGACCGGCGTTAGCAGCATTCCATATACGCCCGACCTCCCTGGTCTTGATGCTTTCGCGGGCACCAAGGTGCATTCCGGCGATTTCAAGCACGCGGAAAAATGGAAAGGCCGCAAAGCGCTTGTGCTCGGCACGGGCACCAGCGGCCATGACGTCGCGCAGGAGCTGCAAGCCCACGGCGCCCAGGTCACGATGATCCAGCGCAGCAAGACCTACGTCGTCAGCCTAAAAGAGGCGCAGAGCGTCTACGCGATTTATTCGGAAGGAATTCCGTTCGAGGACTGCGATCTCCTTGCGACATCTTTTCCCTATCCGGTGCTGCAGCGCTCCTACCAGCTGTCGACTGCCAGAGGCCGCGAGGTTGACGGGGCGCTCCTCGAGGCACTCGAAAAGCGCGGCTTCCGACTGCACTTCGGCGAGGACGAAACCGGCTTCCAGATGATGTATTTGCGCCGAGGCGGCGGCTATTACTTTAACGTCGGATGCTCGGACCTGATCGTTTCCGGCGCGATCGACCTGCTGCAATACGCCGACATGGACAGTTTTGTCGCCGAAGGCGCGCGACTCCGCGACGGGCGCGTGGTGCCTGCTGAGCTGCTCGTCCTCGCGACCGGTTACAAAAATCAGCAGGAAACCGTCCGTGTCTACCTCGGCGATGAAATCGCCGACCGGATCGGGCCGGTCTGGGGATTTGATGACGGCGGCGAGCTGCGCAACATGTGGCGGCGTACCGCTCAGCCTGGCCTGTGGTTCACCGCAGGCAGCCTGGCGCAATGCCGGATTTTCTCCCGCTACCTAGCGCTGCAGATCAAGGCGCTGGAGCTCGGTCTTTTGCATTGAGCGATCGCCGTTCGTTCCCGCGTAAGCGGGAACCCAGCCGATTATTGTTTTGAAAGTGGTCCTGGGTCCCCGCTTTCGCGGGGACGAACGGATTTGGCTGCCCGCCAATCGCGCGCGAGCCAAAGCAGCGCGTTCCAGCCGAGTCCGATGCTTAAGCCAATTGCGTAGGACCACCAGACACCGAGCGGCACCGCCAGGACATGGACGGCAAGCAAGCCGAGGCCCAGCCCGATCAGCGGCGTGAGCACGTGCGCGGCAACGCTCGCAGCCGCGGGACCCCCGATGCGGCTATGGAGAATGATGAAGAATGATCCCATCGCCACAGGAAAGAACGCGAACACGCCGGAGAAATACGAGCCAATCGAGCTGCTGGCCACCGTCACGAGGATCACGCAGAACGTCACCAGGCCGGCACGCCAGGCAAGGTCGGCGCCCGTGAGCTCAACGCGCTTGACCGATCCCTCGATTCGAAAACGACGCGCCGCAACAATCGCTATCGGATAAATTACCGCATTCAATATCGTTGCGCCGGTCGCGCTCCAGTCCACAAGCCGGAGCAAGAATACGGTGCCGAGCCAGACCAGGAACGCCCCACTCAGGCTGGATCTCAGCGAATGTTTCTGCGCAAGCGCGGCGTATGCGAGGGCGAACAGGGCGCAGGCAGCATTGGCAATCAGGCTGCCGACTGCACTGGCAGCAATAAACTCAGGCGGGTGTTCGAGCGCGAGAATGATCATGGCGGCGCCGCCAGCGGTCGGCAATGCGGCAATCAACGATCTCACGAACGGCCCGCTGCGCTCGACGACGACAGATGCCGCCACGACGATCGAGGCAGTCATCGCGATCTTCAACGCCAGCCCGTACCAGAACAATGGGTTCCCGAAGAGAGCGCTCATTTCACGGCCAGCCTTTGCCGCACCAAATAGATCATCAGGTTGGCGCCAACTGAAACCAGCAATGCCAACGCCAGCGCAACCGCGGATCCGAACGGTTCGGCGGCAAGATTGAGCACCAGGACCGCCACGGCGAAACCGCCGAGCCCGATCACGGCATTGGCCATGACGGCCGCGGTGGCCGGCCCACCCACCCGACGATGCAGAATGATCATGATGCTGCTGAGCACGATCGGGAAAACCGCAAGATTGCCGCTGGCCCTCGGACCGATACGGAAACTCAACGTCACGACGATCCCGACAAGGAGGGCAACCATCGCCGCACGCAGCACGAGGTCATACCAACGCGTTTCCACCCGCGGCATCGGTGCGTGACGCAGCGGCGCCGAAATCCATAAAGCGACAGCGATAACCACGCCATTGAATAGAACCGCCAGACCAACTGTCCAGGCAACGCCCGCACCCATCCACATGAGCGCAATCCAAACCGCGAGCGCCGTACCGAAACTCACGGCCAGTGAATGCCTTTGCGCAAGCAGCGCATAGGCCAGCGCGAAAATCACGTTGTAGGCATTGCTAACGAGACTGCCCAAGGCGCTCTGGGCAATGAAATGCGCATCATGGTCGAGCGCCAGAAAGATGTAGACCGGGCCGGCGCTGATCGGGAGCGTTGCAACCAGACCACCGATCAGGGGCCCTGCGCGTTCGGCGGTAATCGTCGCCGCGAGCAGAAACGCGGCGGTCACGGCCATTTTGACGATGAGCGTGACCGCGAAATAAAGGTCGGGGGACATCAAATTTTGATACTGGCGCTGTCATCGCCGGGCTCGTCCCGGCGATCCCGGCCGGGCGAGCACGGCATCACCTTCTAATCGAGATGGCCGGGACAAGCCCGGCCATGACGGTTTTTCCCTAAGCTCCGCGCCAATGCCATCAATTGGCGGCCGGCGTCAACACAACGCGGCCGATTACTTTGCCGGCGCGCAACTGATCCATGACTGCGTTCACGTCTTCGAGCGGCCTTGTGGCGACGGGGACAGGAGGCACGCCGGTCCGCCGCACAAGCTCTACCAATTCCTTCATCTCCGGCAGGCTGCCGACATACGAGCCCTGAATGGTCAAGGCTCGCATGGGTATCGGCGGCAGCGAGACCGTGAGGTCGCCACCATAAAGACCGACGATGACGTATTTGCCGCCCTTGATCAGGCTGTCATAGCCAACGCGCGCGCTCTGCGAGGATCCCACGAGATCAATCACGCCCCAGGCGCCACCTTTGGTCATGTCAATGATTTGCTGCGAGGCATCGGCGGCACCGCCGTCAACCACCGCCGCAGCCCCTGCTTTCTTTGCCGCATCGCGCTTGGTTGGGTCGATATCGACCACGATGGCGCTATGACCGCCCATCGCCTTGTGCAAGGCGAGACACATGAGCCCGAGACCACCAGCGCCAATGATCACCGTCGGCTCGGTTTTCAGGGTCGCGATTTTTTTCAACGCGCCAAAAGTGGTGACGCCGGAGCAAGCGAGCGGGGCGGCGCGTTCCGGCGGAAGGTCGCCGATATCGAACAGGTAGCGCGGATGCGGGACCACCATGTAGTCCGCGTACCCGCCATTCGTAAAAACGCCGAGGCTGCGCATCGCGCGGCAAAGATTTTCCTCGCCCCGCTTGCAGGGATCGCAGGTCCCGCACCCGATCCATGGATGTGCGAGCACCCGGTCACCGACTTTGACTCCCTTGGCCTGCGGACCAAGCGCGACCACTTCGCCGACATTCTCGTGACCGAGAGTAACGGGCAGTTTCATGCCGCGGTCGGCAAGACTCAGGCGCTTGCCACCCCCAAGGTCGAAATAACCTTCCGACAGGTGGATATCGCTATGGCAGACGCCGGCTGCCAAAACCTTCAACAGGACTTCGCTGCCGGTCGGCTGCGGCGTTGGCTGTTCGTTGAGTTGCAGGGGCTGGCCGCAAACACAGACCTGGAACATACGCATCGGACGCTCTCCCGGTTTTTTTTCGTTCTCGGGAGGCAGGGAACCACAGTCCGCAGTCCGCGTCACTAGCGGGCCAGAAACCTAGATGCGTTTCAACTGCAAGTCGACCGGCGGCCCGTTTCTGATCGTCTGATAAACGACGCAGTAGCGCTCGGTAAGCTTGAGGAGCTGGTCAAGCTTTTCCTGCGATGCCTCGGTATCGAGATCGAAGCGCAACCGGATCTGGGCAAAGCCGACCGGCGCATCCTTGGCGACGCCGAGCGTGCCACGGAAGTCGAGATCACCTTCGGCCGAGACCTTTCCTGACTTCAGGGGAATATCGAGCGCGGTCGCCACCGCCTTCAGCGTGACACCGGCGCACGCAACGAGAGCTTCCAGAAGCATGTCGCCTGAGCAAAGCTCAAGACCTGACCCTCCGGTCGCTGGATGGAGGCCCGCGATGGCCAGCGCGCGGCCGGTTTCGACCTTGCACGCGATGCCGCTGTCATCGAGTGTACCTTTGGCCTTCAGCGTGATGTAGGCCGTCTTCGGCTCGCTCTTGTAGCGTTCCTTGATCGGTGCCTGCATCGCGCGCAATTCACCTGCATCCATGTATTTCTCCTTGCATGCCAGGCTGAGGAACCTACAGGCTCAATACGGCGAAGCACAAGGGCGGTTACCACCACATGGCTGCGCCGGCTCCGGGATGTTCGACGGCAGCCTTTTCCGGCACACGCTCGCCGACAAGCGAGCGGTCAAGGGCGTTGAGCACGCGCGCCTTGACGTGATCGAACGCAGCCGAGTGGCGGTCGCGTGGGCGCTGCAGATCCGCCGCGATCTCCTCGAAGATGCGGCCGGGACGCGACCGCATCACGATGATGCGATCAGCCAGCGCGATGGCTTCATCAACGTCGTGAGTGACGAGGATCATCATCGGGCGAAGATCGGTCCATAGATCGAGCAGATGATCCTGCAAATCGACCCGTGTGAAGGCATCGAGCGCGGAGAATGGTTCGTCAAGCAGCAAGACTTCGGGCTGCGGGACGAGTGCACGCGCGATGGCGACGCGCTGCGCCTGGCCACCCGACAACTCGCGCGGCCAGACGTTTCGTTTTTCGATCAAGCCAACGCGCGACAGCGCGCCGGCAGCGCGATGGCGCCGCCGCGAAACAGGCAGGTCGTTCAGTCCAAAGGCGACGTTGTCGGCGACCGTCAGCCACGGCAGCAGGCGCGGTTCCTGAAAGACGATGCCGATCTTCTCGTGCGGCGAGGTGATCGTCTCTCCGTCGAGCAAAACGCGGCCCTGGGTTGGCGTGTCGAGTCCGCTGATCGCGCGCAGTAAAGTCGACTTCCCGCAGCCGGAGCCGCCGATCACGGCGACAATCTCACCGGGGTCGACTGCAAAGTTCATGCCCTCGATCGCGCGCACGCCGTTTGGATAGGTCTTGCCGAGGTTTTCCAGCGCCAGCATCAGGTCTCTCCCTGACGCGAGAACCGATCTTCCCAGCGCAGGAAAGGTGCCGCGACAAGGGCAACAATCCAATCCGTGGTTTTGCCAAGAACGGCAAAAGCGAGAAGCGCGGCGACGATCTCCGCGGGCTTGCCGAGCTGCTGTCCGTCAATCAGCAAATAGCCGAGACCCTCGGAGGCGCCCATGAATTCGGCGGCGATAACAAACATCCAGCCGAGCCCCAGGCCCGACCGCAGCGCAAGCACGTAAGCGGGCAAGATCGCCGGCAAAAGGATTCGACGCACCATAGCCGGGCCGGAAAGGCGGAAGACGCGGCCTACTTCGACGATCTTGCGGTCGACCGACAGGACCGCCCCCATGACGCCGAGGTAAATGGGAAAGAACACGCCGACCGCAATCAAGGCGACTTTGGACGTTTCGAAAATCCCCAGCCACAAGATGAACAACGGAATCCAGGCGATCGAAGGAACCGCGCGCAGGCCCTGCAGGCTGGGGTCGATCAACCGCCGCACCAACGTCGAATAGCCCGCGAGCGCGCCCAGCACGGTGGCAACCACCGTGCCCGCAGCAAAGCCGGCCCCGACACGCAGCAATGTCGCTGTCACATGCCGCGACAGTTCGCCGGAACGCGCCAGCTCGGCAAATTCCGCGTAAATGCGCGACGGAGGCGGGACCAGGCGTCCGTTCGAGAAGCCAAGATAGACGGCCAACTCCCAGCCACCGGCCAGAACGAGCGGCACCAACAGGCCGAGCATTGGCCGCGCAAATCGCGCAAGATCGCTCTTGCGCGCCACCGGTTTCACGGTTGCGGGTTCGACGGCTGCTTCCACGGACACCACAGTCATCAAACCACTCGCGAAACGCAAGACGGGGATATCAGTTCGTCTTCGCCGTGACGTATTGGTCGTCGATCAGATCGTCGACCGTCTTTTTCACATCGACACCGGCCGCGACAACACCGGCCTGTTGCAGCGCGAGCCCGGCGGCAAGAATGGACTCGCGCTGCGGCGCTCCGATCTTGCTATGCGTAAGCTCGGTGCGTTCCTTGAGCTGCTTGTCGACGACCTCGCCGGGCAGCTTGGACACCGCGATGAACCCGGCCTTGAGCTCGTCATAGTGCCCCAACGAATATTTTCGCGCCTCCTCGTAGACGGCGAGCACGCGTTTCACCAGATCGGGATGTTGCCGGGCAAATTCCTCACGGACGTTGAGTATGCCCCACGTGTTGGCGGCGGCATTCCGATAGAAGAGTCTGGCGCCGTCCTCGACTTCGGCCTGTGCCATCATTGGATCGAGCCCGGCCCAGGCATCGACATCGCCGCGGATCAGCGCGGTCTTGCCATCGGGGTGCTGCAGAAGCACCGGCTGAATGTCCTTTTCGCTCAAGCCGGCGCTGAGCAGCGCGCGCACGAGAAAAATGTGCGGGTCGGTGCCCCGCGTCACCGCCACGCGCTTGCCTTTGAGGTCCGCGATGCTCGCGATCGAGGTGTCTTTGCGCGTGACCAGCGCGGTCCATTCCGGGCGCGAATAGACATAGATCGACTTGATCGGGTTGCCGTTGATCTTTGCCACCAGCGCGGCTGAGCCCGCGGTCGAGCCGAAATCGATCGAGCCGGCATTGAGGAACTCAAGAGCCTTGTTGGAGCCGAGCGTCTGCACCCAGCGGATCTTGATGTTGTCCTTTTCAAACTCCTTCTCCAGCCAGCCCTTGTTCTTGAGCAGGATGGAGACCGGATTGTAGGTTGCCCAATCGATATTGATTGTGTCCGGCTTGTCGGCTGCGAAAAGCGTGGTGGTCGGCAGCAGGCCGACCACTATGGCTGAGGCAAAGAACGAACGACGGGACATATGACGCATGGCAAAACTCCTCGCATTTGCCGGCACCCGCGCTTGCCGGCGCCGGCGCCTTCGTGAACGGAGGCGGATGGATTTATCCGCCGTCAGCCTGCGAGGGGATTGTGCCCCGCGCTTTAGCTGGATTTGTTAAGCGCCCGCAAGCTGCTTGCTCAAATCGGCGCTAGAAATGTTCTATAAACACCGGTTATTACTTGGTCAAAAGGAGAATATTATCTAATTCCCCTCAAAGATAGTATTTATTTCCAAACCTTTCCCTGAGCTTGTACGCAATTATCTTTGCCCGCACCGATGACTTGAAGGTCAGTCTCCGCTATCCCCGACGCTGCAAATGGCTTCACTCGCCCTCGATGACACGCGCCCTCTCGAACGTCCCCCGCGGGGTTCGAACGAGTTGATCGACACGCGCGCCCTGACTACCCAACTTGAAAAGCTTGTGAAAGCGCACACCGGCAATGAGCGTGACCTGCGCTCAATGGTGGCGCAACAGCTGAAGGTCGCCCTCGCCGACGGCCGCGCCAAAGCCGAACAGTTGCTCCTGAAAGACCGTCACGGCCGGCGCTGTGCCGAGCGGCTTTGCCGGATGGAAGACGAAATCATCCGCATCCTGTTTGACTTCGCGCGTGAGCTGTACCCCTCGCAAAATCCGTCAGAGGGCGAGCGCATGGCGATCATTGCAACCGGCGGCTACGGCCGCGGCTTGCAGGCGCCGGGCTCCGACATCGATCTGCTGTTCCTGCTGCCCTACAAGCAAACGGCCTGGGGCGAGTCGATCGCTGAAGCGATTCTTTATTGTCTGTGGGATACGGGACTGAAGGTCGGGCATGCCACCCGTTCCGTTGACGAATGCATCCGCCAGGCCAAGGCGGACATGACGATTCGCACGGCCATTCTTGAATCCCGCTTTCTTTTCGGCGACCGCAACCTCTTCGATGAGCTGGTGACACGATTCGACAACGAGGTTGTGCGTAACAGCGCCGCGGACTTCGTGGCGGCCAAACTCGCCGAACGCGAGGATCGCGTCCGCCGCTCCGGACAATCGCGCTACCTGGTCGAACCGAACGTGAAGGATGGCAAGGGTGGACTACGCGACCTCCATACGCTGTTCTGGATCGCGAAATACGTTTACCGCGTCCGCGAGCCCGACGAATTGATCAAGCGCGGGGTGTTCGACAAGCACGAGTATCAGCTGTTCCGCCGCTGCGAGGACTTCCTTTGGTCGGTTCGCTGCCACATGCATTTTCTCATGGGCCGCGCCGAGGAGCGCCTGTCGTTCGATATCCAGCGCGAGATCGCCGTGCGTCTTGGCTATACCGAGCATCCGGGCCTCCAGGATGTCGAGCGCTTCATGAAGCACTACTTCCTCACCGCCAAGGACGTCGGGGACTTGACTGCGATCCTCTGTGCGGAGCTGGAAGACAGCCACGCCAAGAGCGTACCGGTGCTAAGCCGGCTGATGGCGCGATTGCGCCCGGTGAAGCGGCGCCCGCTTCTGGAAAGCGACGATTTCATCGTCGACAAGAATCGCATTCGGCTCGCGCAACCGGGCGTATTGAAGCGCGATCCTGTCAATCTGATCCGTATTTTCCATCTGGCGCAGAAGCACAACCTTGCGTTCCATCCGGACGCGATGCGCGTCATCACGCGCTCCCTGCGCCTTGTCGACGCCAAATTGCGTGACGACAAGGAAGCCAACGAATTGTTCCTCGAGATCCTCACCTCGAAGAACGACCCGGAAACCGTCTTGCGTCGGATGAACGAAGCGGGCGTTCTTGGCCGTTTCGTGCCGGCGTTCGGCAAGATCGTCGCCATGATGCAATTCAATATGTACCACCACTACACCGTGGACGAGCATCTGGTGCGATGCATCGGCGTGCTGGCCGAAATCGAAAGTGGCGCCAGTAACGATACGCCACTCTCCAACGAGTTGATCCACAAGATTTTGCCGGAGCACCGCCGCTTGCTGTACGTCGCGCTGTTCCTGCATGACATCGCGAAAGGACGTCCGGAGGATCATTCGATTGCCGGCGCCCGCGTTGCAAGGCGATTGTGCCCGCGGCTTGGATTTTCAACCGCCGAAACCGAAACAGTCGCGTGGCTGATCGAAAATCATCTCGTCATGTCGAGCGTCGCACAGTCGCGCGATCTTTCCGACCGCAGGACCATCGAGAATTTTGCCGCAATCGTGCAGTCGGCCGAGCGGCTGAAGCTACTGACAATCCTGACCACCGCGGATATCCGCGCCGTCGGTCCCGGCGTGTGGAACGGCTGGAAGGCGCAACTCATCCGCACGCTCTACTACGAAACTGAGCCCGTGCTCACGGGTGGATTCTCGGAAGTAAACCGGGCCCAGCGCGTGGCGATCGCCCAGAACGACTTCCGCGAGGCGATGAAAGACTGGCCGCCCGAGCGCCTGGAGGCCTATATCGCCAAGCTTTATCCGGCCTACTGGCTCAAGGTCGATCTCGCGCACAAGATTGAGCACGCCAATTTCGTCCGCGCCACCGAGGATGCCGACGAGCGGCTCGCGACCTCAATTGCGTTCGATACGGAACGCGCGGTCACCGAACTGACGCTGCTCGCACCCGATCATCCATGGCTGCTCTCCATCATCGCCGGGGCCTGCGCCATGACCGGAGCCAACATTGTCGATGCGCAGATTTACACCACCACAGATGGCCGCGCGCTCGATACCATTTCGCTATCGCGCGAATTCGACCGCGATGAAGATGAGGAGAGGCGCGCCAATCGGATCGCGGACTCGATCGAAAAGGCCCTGCGCGGCGAACTGAGACTGCCTGACGTGGTAGCGAAGCGAATGCCGCCGAAGGGCCGCATTCGTGCTTTCGCGGTAGTACCCATGGTCACCATCAACAATCAATGGTCGCATCGCTATACCATGGTCGAGGTCACCGGGCTCGACCGCACCGGACTTCTGTACGAGCTGACTGCGACGATCTCGAAGCTCAATCTCAACATTGCTTCCGCCCACGTCGCCACGTTCGGCGAGCGGGTGGTGGACGTCTTCTACGTCACCGATCTGATGGGCGCGCAAATTACTTCGCCGACGCGCCAGGCGGCGATCAAGCGCGCATTAATCGCGCTGTTTGCAACCGGCGAGGAAAGCAAATCCGCAAAAGTTGCCGCCAGCTAAGATCCAGCGAATAAACCGTCATGGCCGGGCGTGCGAAAGCACGCCGTCCTTCGGACGGCTATGCGCGGGCATGACAGTAAGCCGGCAACCCCCAGCACTAAGCCGGGTATGACGTTCCTTAACGGCCCCTTAAATCGACCCGCGTAGCGTCGGTCCGGGGCCGGCACCTGCATGTGCCGGCGCGGATGGGTTCGCGTTATGGCGTCGAAAAGGGGACAAGCGCGCGCACGCCGGGAGCCGGCGTTCGACAAAGCTTCCGCTTTGCTCGTCTCCGCCGAGGACCGCTCTGCTCCGGCGGACCACAAGCCACGAGTCAAATCTGGCTGGCGCCGTTCGCGCAGGAGGAGCGGCAAGCTTGGCAAGCGCACCCTCATCGGCAGGCTCGCCTATTGGAGCCTGGTCGCCGGCCTGTGGCTTGCCATTGGCGCCGCGGGCGTTGTCGTCTGGGTCGGCGCGCACCTGCCGCCGATCCAGTCACTCGAAATCCCGAAGCGCGCGCCTTCGATCCAGATCGTGGATATCCAGGGTCGCGCGCTCGCGCGGCGCGGGGATCTCGCGGGGGCTCCACTGCCGCTGAAGGAAATGCCGACCTACGTGCCGAAGGCCTTCATCGCCATCGAGGATCGCCGCTTCTACGAGCACCACGGCGTCGACCCGTTCGGCATCGGACGCGCTTTCGTCGCCAACGTCCTACATCGCACGGTCGCGCAGGGCGGCTCGACCATCACGCAGCAGCTGGCAAAAAACCTTTTCCTCACGCAGGAGCGGACGATCAATCGCAAGCTGCAGGAACTGCTCCTGGCTCTGTGGCTCGAGCGCAAGTTCTCCAAGGCGCAGATTCTGGAGATGTATCTTAATCGTGTGTACTTCGGCGCCGGCGCCTACGGGATCGAACAAGCCTCGCAAAGATATTTCGGGAAGTCAGCGCGCCAGATCACGCTGGGCGAGGCGGCGCTCCTGGCGGGACTCGTGAAATCGCCATCGCGTCTTGCGCCGACGCGAAATTTTGACGGCGCCGAGAAGCGCGCAAAGGTCGTGCTCGCGGCGATGGCCGAGCTCAGTTTCATCAGCCGCTCTGCCGAACGCACGGCGCTGGCCCGTCCTCTGCGGATCGTGGCGCAGGCCAACATGGGTTCAGTCCATTACGTGGCCGATTGGGTCATGGATGCGCTCAACGACGCAATCGGTCACGTGGACGATGACATTATTGTTCAGACAACGATCGATGCAGCTTTGCAGGCGAGCGCCGAAAAGGCCCTCAACGACGAGCTTGCGCAGAAGGGCGACAAGAACGGCGTCACGCAAGGCGCGCTGATTGCGATGACCCCGGATGGCGCAGTGCGCGCCTTGGTCGGTGGCCGAGACTATGCCGAAAGCCAATTCAACCGTGCAGTCGCCGCCAAGCGTCAGCCTGGCTCTGCGTTTAAGCCGTTCGTCTACCTGACCGCGCTCGAGCACGGCCTGACGCCTGACACCGTGCGCGAGGACAGGCCGATCAACGTCAAGGGCTGGCAACCGGAAAACTACAGTCACGAGTACTTCGGCTCGGTGACGCTGACACGAGCTCTTGCGCAATCACTGAACACGGTCTCGGTGCGGCTGACGCTGGAAGTCACGCCCATGGCAGTTATCCGCACTGCGTACCGCCTCGGCATTGCTTCCAAGCTCGAGCCAAATGCCTCGATCGCACTCGGTACCTCGGAAGTCTCGGTGCTCGAGTTGGTGAGCGCATACGCACCCTTTGCCAATGGCGGCTATGCGCTCGTGCCGCGCGTGATCGACAAGATCACCCTCACCAACGGCAAGCTGCTCTATGCACGCAACATCCAGCAGATCGGCCGCATCATCGATGCGCGCTATGTGAGCATGATGAACGCGATGATGGCCGAGACGCTGACCATCGGCACCGCGCAGAGGGCGAGCCTGCCCGGCTGGCCGGCAGCCGGAAAAACCGGAACAAGTCAGGATTTCCGCGACGCCTGGTTCATCGGCTATACCGCGCACCTGGTCACCGGAGTTTGGCTGGGCAACGACGATGGAACGCCGACCAAGCATGTGACCGGCGGTAGCCTGCCGGTGGAGATCTGGAGTCGGGTCATGCGCGGCGCGCACCAAGGCGTGCCGGTCGCAAGCCTGCCCGGCGCTCCAACCGGCAATTTCTTCTCCGGTCTGTTCGGCGGCAGCTCCAGGCCGGTCCCGCCTGCCCCCGTCCAGCCGGTTGCGGTCGGCAATTCGACGACGACAGGCAGCGGCGGGCTTGATGGCTGGCTGCTGAACAATTTGTTCGGACGCCGCTGATCACTGTTTCGGCACGGCGCGGCGTATGCCTTGTGTCGTCCACCAGAGCACCCACGTGGCGCAACCCATCGCTGCAACTCCTATCGCGAGAGGCCAGGCGCTCTGTCCGAGCAGCCAGCCCACCACCGCACCACACAAGGCTGCAACGCTTTGCTGAACGAACCCGAACAGCGAAGAGGCGGCGCCGGCGCGTTCTGGAAATGGGGTGAGAGCGCCGGCAATCCCTTGCGGCAGCACCATGCCGAGACCAGCGAGATAAATAGCCATGGGAAAGACGAGTGCCAACGACGAGGGAAATCCGCAGGCGACAGCCAACACCATCCCAATGCCGCCCGCGGCGCAGGTGGCCGCACCAATTCCGAGCACGCCGTCGAGTCCAGTTGTCACGACCACGCGCGCAGCCAGGGCCGAGCCGGCCATATAGCCGACCGAGCCGAGCGCGAACGCGATGCCAAAATCAAACGGGCTGAGCCGGTAGAGATCCTGCAGCACGAATGCGGCCGCGGAAATCCAGACGAACAGGCCAGCGTAGCTCGCCGCGGTAATGCCCAGATAGGCAAGATACGCGAGGTTGCCCGCGACGAGTCGATAGGAACGAAGGATCGACGTAATCGATAGCGGCTCGGCGGCTCGCGACTTCAGTGTTTCCGGCAACGCCGCCCACACAATTCCAACCCCGGCGAAGCCTGCGCCAACGAGGGTGAAAAATATGGCTCGCCAGCCGAAGTAAGTCTGCAAAAATCCACCCGCAATCGGTGCCAGAACCGGCGCAAGCGCCATCACCGAGGCGATGAGCGACAATTCGCGCCCGGCACGAGCGCCGGAATGGATGTCGCGCACGATCGCGCGGGCCAGAACGATGCCGCCGCAGCCGCCGAGTGCCTGGAAGGCACGCGCCACTATGAGCATTTCAATCGATGTCGAGAGTGAGCAAGCCAGGCTCGCGATGCAATAAAGCGCGAGCGCCGCGATCAGGATCGGCTTGCGGCCGCGTCGGTCGGACACCGGGCCATAGAAAATTTGCCCGACTGCAAATCCGATGAGATAGGCGGAGATGGTAAATTGCGCCTGCGCCGTCGAGGCATGGAGCTGGCGAGCGATGTCGGGCAGTGACGGCAGATACATGTCGGTCGTGAGCGGACCGATCGCGCTCAAAGCTGCAAGCAATGCGGTGAGCGCGAATGTTCGGGGACGCAGCATGGCCGAATCCGTTTATCCAGGTTGTCCTGGCCGCATTTCGCGGGCATGCCAGCGGGACGACCAATCTAGTGCGAGAATAGGAGGCTAGCGCGAATCCAGGCCGTAGCGATGGAGATCTGCGCCGTGGGCATCCAGCCAGGCCTTGGCCCGGCCCATGTGTGGACAAATGCTCTCAACCAGCCGCCAGAATCGACGCGAGTGATTCATCTCGATGAGGTGGGCAACCTCGTGCGCTGCCAGATATTCGAGCACGAACGGAGGCGCCATCACCAATCGCCAGGAATAGGAGAGCATGCCGCTCGAGGAGCACGAACCCCAACGGCTCGACTGATCGCGCACCGACACGCGCTTGAACTCGATGCCAAGGCCCTGCGCGGCCAACTGGCTCGCCGCCTGCAAGTCACGCTTGGCTTCGCGCTTGAGATAATCGTGCACCCGTCGTGACAGATGAGGTTTTTCGCCGGCGACACACAACAAGTGCTCGCTTCCGTGCGTCTCAATCCACACCGTACCTCTTGCCCGGGGTCGATGGTCGATGCGGTGTTCGCGCCCCCGCAGCGGCAAGAATGCGCCATGGTCAAAAGGTGCGGCGCCGGGCAACCGGCGCAACCGGGATGTGATCCAGGCACTGTGCTTTTGAGCGAATTCCTTGGCGTGCTTGACGCTGCCGCGCGTAGGCATCGTGAGCACGACTTCGCGGCTGGCTACAAGAATGCGCAACGTGTAACGGCGCGCCTGCCTATGGCGGCGCAGGCGGACAGGATGAATTTCCCCGTCGCAAGTGACTGCAATGGCGGACGGCTCGCTGGTCCGGCGATAAAGCAGGGCGCGGAATGGTATCGATATCATCAGGTCAAACCGGAACGGGCCAGCTGTGTTCCACGGTCACGCGCGCACGCCATCAACGCTGAGCTACGACCTTCAGCAATGTAGAACGCACGTTACGGCTACCGTTCCGCGACAGCGCGAAGTCGGCAATGCGAGGAGCGATCTCGGCGCGGAAGCGCGAACCATTGAACACGCCATAGTGACCGACTCCAGGCTGCACATAGTGAACCTTATTCTCCTCTGGAATGTTGACGCAGAGTGCGTGCGCAGCCTCTGTCTGGCCGACGCTCGATATATCGTCGTGCTCGCCTTCCACCGTCATCAACGCAACGCGTCTGATCGCGGCAGGGTCGACCCGCCGGCCGCGGTGCGTCATCTCCCCTTTTGGCAAGGCATGGCGGATGAACACGGTATCTACGGTCTGCAGATAGAATTCGGCGGCGAGATCCATGACCGCGAGGTATTCATCGTAGAATTCACGGTGCTTCTGGGCCGAATCGCCGTCGCCTTTGACGAGGTGAAGGAAAAGATTGTGATGCGCTTCGATGTGGCGATCCAGATTCATGCTCATGAAGCCATGTAGTTGCAAAAAACCCGGATAGACGTCCCGCATGAAGCCGGGATGCGGGAACGGCACTTTGGTAATCACGTGATTGCGGAACCAGCTGGGTCCCCGCCGCTCGGCGAGCTTGTTGACCTCGTTGGGATTAATGCGCGTGTCGATCGGGCCACCCATAAGCACCATGGAGCGAGGAACGTCGGGATCGTTGTCCGCTTCCATGAGCGCGACGGCGGCCAGCACCGGCACCGAGGGCTGACACACTGCAATCACGTGTAAATCGTCGCCCAGCAGATGAAGGATGGAAATGATGTAGTCGATATAGGTATCGAGATCGAAGCGCCCTGCCGACAGCGGCACCATGCGGGCGTCGATCCATTCGGTGATGTACACCTCGTGATTGGGAAGAAAAGTCTCCACCGTGCCGCGCAACAATGTCGGATAATGACCCGACATCGGAGCGACAAGAAGCAGTCTGGGCTGAGGCCGCCGCGGCGCCTGCCTGAAAGCACGTTCAAAGTGCAGGAGCCGACAGAAAGGACGCTCCCAGATGCTCTTGATCTGGACGGGAACCTTCTCGCCCCCCACGGTGGTCGAGTCGATATCCCATTCCGGCCGGCGATATCGGCGGGTCGAGCGCTCGAACAACTCCATGGTGGCCGCCATCGACTTGCCATAGGAGGTGTGGGCGAGCGGATTCGCGGGATTCTTGAAGAACAACCGCGTGGCATCTGCAAAGGCACGGGCCGGATTCAGTGCGGCATGCCCCATTTCGTAAAACCAGTACATCGGCGTGGCCAATAACGTGCCGCTGCCGTCGGAGAGCGTCGCTGCTCCGCCGAATTCCCCAATTGCCATTGATTCCCCCGGCCCTCGCTGCAGTGCGGTAGACTGTCGTTTTTCGGTCATAGCGTCAACATAGAGAATAGTCGTTGGCATGCCGTTTACAACGCACAACGGCGTTGTAAGTCTCATTAAACACAGGCTTTTTTTATTTACTCACTGGTCTGTAAAAGCGAGCCTTGGGCCCGCGCGCTCTGCAAAAGCTTCAAAAAAGCCAATGATGCAGCCGCGAACAGCACAATATTGAGGGCAAAAGCCTCGATCATCAGGTCGGGGCGAAACACATGGTCAATCAACAACGCGCGCATACCTTCAAAGACATAGGTGGGCGGGAGCGCCCAGGCAAAGTACTGAAGCCAGTCGGGCAACACCGCCACCGGATAGTAAACGCAGGTCAGTGGAAGAAACAGAAACATGATCGTCCAGGCCATGCTCTCCGCACCCAGGCCGTTACGCAACAAAAGTCCCGCGACGAAGATGCCCACCGCCCAGCTCGTCAAAATCAGATTGGCAAAAAACGCAGCCAGCGCCAGACCGAGTGCCCACAGGTTAAACCCGAAGAAAGCAATCGCCAGCAAAGACACCGGGATCATTCCGATCGACAAACGCACGATGCTCATGATCATCAGTGCGAGCAGGAATTCCGCCGGACGCAGCGGCGACATCATGAGGTTGCCGAGGTTGCGCGCGTACATTTCTTCCAGGAAAGAAATGGAAAATCCGAGCTGGCCACGGAACAGAATATCCCACAACAGGACCGAGCCGATGAAAACACCGCCGGCCTGGACGAAAAAATTGGAGTTTTGCGAGATATAAACCTGAAGAAAACCCCACATCAGCATCTGCACGGTCGGCCAATAAATCAGATCGAGAATGCGGGGCCACGAGGAACGCAACAGGTACCAGTAGCGCCGCACCATGGCTGCAACGCGGTTGAACGAGAATTCCATTCCCACGTCACTGGCGATCATTGTGCAGCCTCGCTCTGCCGCCGCCCGCGCGCGACATCGAGAAACACCTCTTCCAGGGTCTCGCGGCCGTAGCGAGAGAGCAGCAGGTCAGGCT
>DAISKM010000004.1:8634-22822 GCA_036820945.1 Pseudolabrys sp. | reverse complement strand
GGGGTATCCCTTATTGACGATTTCCGCGCCGAGCTCGACGGCATCCTTGGCCGATTGGCCCGCACTCGCCGCGTTTCCGGTGAGAGGATAAATGACGCCGATCTTCACATCGGCTGCGTAAGGTTGAGTGCTCATGGCCGAAGCGATGAGCAAAGCGGCTATCATCGACCACATTCTCGTCATCGTGCCCTCCCTGGCTAAATCATGTCTTCGAGCAATTCTTGAACTTTACAAGTGTTGACTGATGCCTTTCAACTTTCCGTCCCCGTTCGAGCGCTGATCCCGAGATAGATCTCCTGCACCTGCCTGTTGCCTTCCATCTCGGCGGCATTGCCTTCGATTGCCACTCGTCCTGTCTGCAAGACATAAGCGTAGTCCGCTATTCCTAACGCGAGCGGAATCGACTGTTCGGCCAGCAACAATGTCAGACCGTCCTCGTGCAGTCGCTGCAGCGTCTCATAGAGTGCCTCGACAACCGCCGGCGCCAGCCCAAGACTGGGCTCGTCAAGTAGCAGCATTTTCGGCTCGCTCATCAGCGCGCGTCCGAGGGCGAGCATCTGCCTTTCGCCGCCCGACAGAGTGCGCGCCAGCTGTCGGCGCCGTTCACGAAGTCGTGGAAACAGCGTATACACTCGCTCGAACAATGCTTCGATCCGAGTCGGGTCTGCCAGCGCAGTCGCGCCCAGCCGCAAATTTTGCTCGACTGTTTGCGACACGAAGAGCCGCCAGCCCTCGGGCGACAGCGCGAGCCCCTTGCTCACGATCTGATAGGCAGGCTGCCCCGAAATCAGCTCTCCGCGCCACTCGATCCTTCCTTTCGACGCTCTTACCAGCCCGGCAATGGCATTGAGCGTCGTCGTCTTTCCGGCGCCGTTGGAACCGAGCAGGGCGACGATCTGGCCGCGTTCGATACGAAGGGACACATCGGCGACGCCAATCAGGTCGCCGTAGCGAACCTCGAGGTGCTCGACGACCAGATCACTCACGTTGATCGACTCCGACGCATGTGACGTCCTCGCCCGAGATAGGCGTCAATTACCGCTTCATCCCTGACCACCTCTTCCGGCTTGCCGCTCGCGATCACGTGGCCCTGATTGAAGGCGAGCACGCGTCTCGCCAAGGTCATGATGACCTCCATGACATGCTCGACGATGACAATGGTGATGCCCCTCTCGTGGATTTTTCGGACCAGTCCGATCGCCTCCTTCAACTCGGTCGGCGTCAGGCCGGCGAGCGACTCATCCAGGAGCATGAGACGAGGCGCTGTCGCGAGCACCCGTGCGATTTCCAGCCGCTTGCGGCCCGGCGTGCCGAGCGAGCGTGCCGGCAAGTCGGTCTGCGCTCTTAAGCCCGTCAACTCGACGGTCTGTCGGGCCAGGTCGCGCGCATCACCGTAATGAGGGTGACGTAGATAGGCGCCGACCATCACGTTCTCCAGAACGGTCATGTCTTCGAAGGTGGCAGGGACCTGGAAGGTGCGGCCGACGCCGGCACGGGCATGCGCCTCTGGAGACGCATGCGTCATATCCTGACCGGCGAAAATGATTTTGCCTTCGGTCGGCACCGTATCGCCTGCCAGGCAGTTGAAAAAAGTGGATTTGCCGGCGCCATTCGGACCGATCAGTCCTACGATCTCGCCCTCGTCAACGGATAGATCCGCTTCGCGCACCGCAAAGAAGCTGCCGAATGCCTTGGAAACCTTGTGCGCCTCAAGAAGCATTTTTATGCCTCCAGCGCCGCGGCGCTATGCGCTCCCACAGCTCGAACAGTCCTCCCGGTTCGTAGCGCGCAATGAGCACGATAATCCCACCGTAGAGAATGAACGTGAGGCCCGTGCCGCCGCCGCCGAACCAGGTGTTGGTCGCCGTTTGCAGCGGAATCAAAATCAGCGCACCGACGAGCGGCCCGTAAAGTTTCCCCGCACCGCCCAGCGCGGCAATGATCACCATTTGCACCGACACGAGAATGCCGAAACCGCTCTCAGGATCGATAAAACCCGTTTTGACCGAGTAGAGAGAGCCAGCGAGCGAGGTAAAAACGGCGCTGAGAACGAGTGC
Organism: Pseudolabrys sp.; assembly: GCA_036820945.1. Classification (GTDB taxonomy): domain Bacteria; phylum Pseudomonadota; class Alphaproteobacteria; order Rhizobiales; family Xanthobacteraceae; genus Pseudolabrys. Next base: position 20,765 of record DAISKM010000004.1, on the reverse strand, counting down.
TTTGATTTTTGTTTGCTGTACAGGAACGCCAAGACTTCGCGCAGCACGTTCGCCGGCCTTTATTGCCCGCAGATAATAGCCAAAGCGGCGGCGCTCGATCAGGAACGTCAGATAAAGCAGGACCGCCAGAACGGCGAGAAAGATGTAGTAGTACGGCAATTCGCTGCGAAACGTCAGATCCCACCAGCCGCGCGCCGTGGCGGGTCCCTGCAACCCAATAGCCGCGCCAACGAGATCCCAGGTGCCGAAATAAATTCGGATCAGTTCGGCAACCGCAATAGTGGCCATACTGAAATAGTGGCCGGTCAAACGGAACGTCGGAATACCGATCAACACCGCGAGCGCGATGCTGAACATGATGCCGAAAGGGATTCCGGCAATCGGCGCCCACTGGAACAGCGTGTAACACAGGAGCGGCGCGTAGGCGCCCAATCCGAAAAACATCGCATGGCCGACCGAGACCTGGCCGGCATAGCCACCGACGATATTCCAGGCCGAGGCCGATATCGCCGCCAGCAGGAACGTTACGCCGATGTCGAGGTAAAACGCACCCGAAAAAACAAGCGGATATATCAGCAAGGCGGCCGCAAGCAGGATGGTGGGACTGATGGATGGAATTTTCACGCTTTGCCCATCAGGCCTTGGGGGCGCAACCAGAGCAGCGCCACGAAGAGCGCATACACGATGATGTCTTTATAGATCGGTCCGAACCAGAATGCGGATAACGCCTGGATCAATCCGATGATCAGCCCTGCGAGCAGCGCGCCGGGCACGCTGCCAAAGCCGCCGAGCGCGACAACCACGAACGCGGTCAGGCCAAAGGTCTCTCCTACTGAAGGCGACCAGGGGTAAGCGATCGCCATCAACGCGCCCGCGATGCCGGCCGCTCCCGCAGACAATCCCCACGCCAAGGCTTGCATCCGGTCGGGCCTGATGCCCATCAGCATTGCCGCACCGCGATCCTCCGACACTGCCAGCAGCTGGCTTCCGACCTTGGTGCGGGTCAGCATCAGGTGCAGGCCAATGGTCAGCAGTATGGCAATGACGCCGGCGACCAGTTGCGGCACGGGCATCAAGACCCCGCCGACGTTGAGGGTGCCCGACAGCGAGGTCTGCGGAAGCGAAACGAAATTCGCCGAAAAGATCCAGAAAGCGGTGTAGCGAAGCAACAACGCAAGCCCGAATGTCGAAAGTATCTGCGAAAGCATGGGGCCGCGCAGCACATAGCGAATCAAGGAGAGGTAGACGAAGACTCCAAGGACGAAGAGTGAGAACGCCGCCGCAAACCCGAACGCCGCCGGCCCGCCGCCAAGCCATACGACGACCAGCAGGCTCACGTACATGCCGAGCATGACAAACTCGCCATGGGCAAAATTAATGAAATTCATCATTCCCCAGATCAGTGTGAGACCCGAGGAGAAAAGTGCGTAGATGGCCCCCAGCAGGAGACCACCTACGATCACTTGCAGAAGTAGCATTTGCTATTTTTTCCAGCCCGCCATCGGCCATTGTAGTTTGGCTTCGGCGGCTTTGTCAGGCCAGATCAATTCGTATTTCTTGTCGTGCAGTTGAATCAGATAAGTGGCGGCAAGGATGTTCTGACCCGTGTTGTCAAATTTGACTCCCTCATAGCCCATCATGAGCTGCTCGGGCTTCAGATCCGTCTTTGTAAGAGCGTCACGAATCTTCTCGGGGTCCGTTGACCCGGCGCGATTGATCGCATCCGCAAGCGCGAAGAAGCTCTGCATGTTGCGCGCGCTCGTGTCATCGAGATCCCTGCCGGTTTTGGCCTTGTACATTTCATTGATTTTGTAGGTCGTGGAGCCGGGTTTGCCGATCGACCATGCGCTGCGGTTCATCACGCCCTGCGCAACATCGGCCACCGCCGGGATGAAAGATGGATCGGAAAATCCGGTGTCGTCGCCGATAACCATCGGCGGCGCGTAGTCCAGATTTTTCATCGTCTTCATGTAGAGAATGGAATCGGCCGTGTAGCTGATGAAGATCACGACGTCCGGCTGCCTTTCCTTGAGTTGAAGAACCTGTGCCGAAACGTCTGTTGAACTCGCGCTATATGGAATTCGTATCGCGACCGGAATGTTGGCTTTCTTGGCCTCCTCCACGATCGCATCGGCAACCGACGTGCCGTAGTCCGTATTCTCATTCACGATCGCAATGGAATCGATCTTCTTGCTTTGCTTTTTCATGTCGCCAAAGAAGCGCATGTAAGTGCGGGCGTAATCGGAAGCGATCGGCGTGCCGCGAAACACCCATTTGAAACCGCGGCCTGTGATGTTAAGGGCCGCAGATTCGCCGACCATGAATGGAATGCCGTAACGCTCCGCAACGGCAGTCGCCGTGAAGCTGCACGAAGACTGATAGGCGCCCATCAGAACATCGACTTTGTCCTGGGTGATCAGGCGGGTCGCGAGCTGCTGCGCGAGCGACGGATTGCCTTGATGATCGACGAACACAAGCTCGAGTTTTGCGCCGCCCATGTTCGGCAGGCCTGCAGTCTTGGCGAGGGGGAGATCGCCGAGGTCCGGATGTGCGTTATTGATGATATCGACAGCGACTTCGGCGGCGGCCTTGGAAGCCTGGCCGGCTGCCGCTGCATTGCCCGTCAGTGGCCACAGAATGCCGATTTTGACCACATCCGCGGCCATCACCGGCACAGCAGCTGAGAACGCGATAAGCGTCGCCGCGGCAGCAGCGGCTTTCAGCAGACGAAATCTCGACATGGTTTCCTCCCCGTCCGGATTGATCCTTGGATCGTTTTTTGGGGCACAACCGGATTGGGCAATCCGGCATTGTCTCGATATAGCTCCATTACTAACGTGATCAGCGAGCCAACCACGCTAAGTTTGGCAAATAGCGCTGTCAATTACACGCGGTGAGTGCCGCCGACGGAGGCAACCGATGCAAAACCAGTACGACGTGACGATCATCACGGTGCGTCCGGCAACCCACCCGAAAGCTTTGTCAGTGCTTGAACGCGCTCTGGCGAATGATCCGGGGTTGCTGGCGTGCTGGTACTCGGAAATAGGCGCACTTAATCAAATCTTGATCATTCGCAGCATGACGGATCCGAAAGTGACGCTCGAAGTCCGCATGGCCATGTTGAAATCGAAAAGTCCTTTCGGGGTCGGCGAATTCATAACCGGCATGACCATGGATACATTCATCGCTTTTGATTTTCTGCCGCCAATGCAGCCGGGGACGTACGGACCGTTCTATGAAGTGCGCAGCTATGTTCTCAAGACGGGCGGCCTCGAGCCGACCATCGAGCTATGGCGCAAAGCCGTCCCGGCTCGAAACAAGATTTCTCCTCTGCTCACGGCCATGAGCTCGGTCACCGGCGCCGTAACGCGCTTTACACATATCTGGCCGTACAAATCGCTTGAGGAGCGCGGACGCCTGCGAGCTAAAGCAATGGATGAAGGAGTTTGGCCACCGCCTGGCGGGCCCGATCAACTTGCGGTGCAGCAAACGGACATCTATCTGCCCGCATCTTTCTCGCCGATTCGTTGATCGTTGCCTAGAAGCTTCAGGACGATCTCAAACGCTTCGTTTCGGCAGGATCGAGGCGTCCCTGCCCATCTATGGCGACCCCGTAGTCACGGCGCGCCTCGTCCGCGGTTATCAGGCCATCGAGGACATCGTCGAGCACACGTTGAGGGTCACGCGTGCGCGGGTCGCCGAAGCCACCTCCGCCCGGCAAGCCGAGGCAGATTGCATCGCGTGCCGGCACAGTCTGACGACCCTTTGGGCGGATCGGCTTGCCGGAACGAAGCGTGACCGAGCCATTTGCGCCCGGCTTGCCCCGCTCGCGGCCTCGTGCGGCGTTGCGGACGCGCTCAAAATTGCATAGCAGCGCGATCGGCGCAGCGCCCGCCCCGCCCAGCTCGATGACCTGTCCAAGTCCCCCACGAAACTTGCCCGGACCGCCGGAGCCCTCACGAAATTCGCGGCGATAGAACACAACGGGAGCCACGCTTTCGGTTGCCTCGACCGGAATTGTGCGCACGCCAGACGGAAACGCCGTCGCACTGAGTCCGTCTTTGCCTGGCCGCGCGCCGGCTCCACCGCAGTGGAAGATAACGGTGCTGAATGCGGGCAACGCGTTTGCATCGACGTCCTTTTCGATTTCATCGACCAACGAGCCGCCCCCGAAGATCTGCGGATTCCATAGCGACGATGCGCCTTCGGCCGGGACGCCGCCGGCCATGACTTGGTGCAGGCAGCCGAACACGGCGTCGGGCAACATGTGACCGACCGTATGACGCGCCGCTACCGGCCAGGGCCGATTAACATTGAGAACGCAGCCCACGGGGGCGCTCACGGTAATCGGAGCGAGCGAGCCGGCATTGTTCGGAACATCTGGCGCCACCAGACATTTGACGCCAAATGCGGTGTAAGCCAGGCAATAGTTGTAGACGACGTTAATTCCGTAACCCGACGCCGGCGACGTTCCGTCGAAATCAACATGTATTCCTTCGTCGGATATCGTCAGTGCCGCATTCAACACGAGCGGCTTTTCATAACCGTCCATCGTCAGTTGATTGCGATAGGTGCCCTTCGGCAGCGCACGGATGCGGGCAAGTGTTGCCTCGCGTGAGGCTTCAACGATCGTGTCACCGAGCCGGTCGAGATTGCTGATTTCGAACTCGTCCATCATTTCGATCAGGCGGCGGATACCCTCATCATTGGATGCCGCACATGCATAGATGTCGCCCTCGACCTGCAATGGCTCGCGCACATTGGCGCGAACTATACGGAGCAGATCTTCATTCATCCGCCCCTCGCGTGCGAGCGGCATGATTGGAATGGACAATCCCTCTTCGAAAACCTGCCGCCCGTCGGGCCCCATGCCGAGACCGCCGATATCCACGACGTGAATAGTGTTGGCAAACAAACCGACAGCCTCGCCCTGGTAAAAGCTCGGCGTGACCACGGTGATGTCATGAAGGTGACCGGAGGTCAGCCAGGGATCATTGGTGATGAAATGATCGCCGGGCTTCATTGTCGCGAGCGGATACACATCGAGAAAATGCTTCACCGCATTAGCCATCGAATTCACATGACCCGGCGTACCGGTGACCGCCTGCGCCAGCATGCGTCCATGGCAGTCGAATACACCTGCCGAAAGATCACCGGCCTCGCGCACAGATGTGCTGAACGCCGTTCGCAACATGGTCTGCGCCTGCTCTTCGACCACCGCAATCAACCGATTCCACATGATTTGCGTGTGAATCTGGCCGAGCGCGGTGTTGGGACGGTCAATCATGATTCAAGTTTCCCGACGAGCGAGTTCAATATAACCGAACCGATCGATGCGCGCATCGAACAGCGGACTGACAACGGTCGACGTCTCGTCCTCCGCAATCACGGCGGGACCTTTCAACTCGGTGCCCGGTTTAAGGTCGGGGCGCCAGAAGATCGGCACCTGCAGAAATTCACCGCTATTCGGATCGAAGACCTGTCGATGCCCCCGCGGCTTTGGTTTGTCCGCTTTGACGGGCAATGGCTTAGCAAGCTCGCCTTCGGATGGCGCACTCAGCGTCAACACCCAGCTCAGAATTTCAATTTCGACACCTGGTATTGACCAGCTGTAGAGCCGGCGATACGCGGCTTCGAACAGCTCTGTGAGGAGCGGTTCATCGGCCGCTGTGAATTCGCGCACCGGCAGCTGCACGCCAATCTCGTGCCCTTGCCCGCGGTAGCGCATGAAGGCCGAGCGTTGTTCGCTCAGCTTGGCATCCGGCGCGCCGCGGCCGACGATGTCCTCTGCTTCCGAACGCATATCGGTATAGAGTCCGTTTGCGACAGAAGCATCGAATCCACTGAGACGCATCAGGCGGCTCCGCACGACTTCATACGCTACGGGTGCGCGCAGAACGCCGACCGCGGAGCCCACGCCTGCATTTGCGGGTATTAGCACCCGGCGTATGCCGAGCTTCTCAGCGACCCGAACGGCGTGCAATGGCGCGGCGCCCCCGAAAGCAATCAACGTGCGCGGGCGAAGATCTTTTCCGCTCTCGATCGCATGCACCCGCGCTGCATTCGCCATGTTCTCATCCACGATCTCGCTGATGCCGAGCGCCGCGTGCTCGGTGGAAAGATCCAGTGGAGACCCTATCTGCTTGGCTACGGCGCGTTCTGTGCCGTCAGCATCGAGCGCCATTTTGCCGCCGGAGAAAGTTGTCGGATCAATACGGCCAAGCACTATATCGGCGTCGGTCACTGTCGGCTCTGTGCCGCCTTTTCCGTAGCACACTGGCCCCGGGTCCGAGCCCGCGCTTTCGGGTCCGACGACGATCCGTCCAAGCGAATCCACCCGCGCAATTGAGCCGCCGCCGGCACCGATTTCGACCATCTCGATCACCGGAATGCGCAATGGCAGCCCGCTGCCTTTGAGAAAACGATAGATGCGCGCCACTTCGAAGACCCGGGCGGTCTGAGGTTGCGCTTTGTCGATAAGACAGATTTTCGCGGTCGTGCCGCCCATATCGAAGGAGACAACCTCGTCGAGACCGTTTTGACGAGCAATACAGGCCGCAAAGATCGCTCCACCGGCGGGACCAGATTCGACAAGTCGCACCGGAAAACGAATGGCGGTTTCGGCGCTGGTAATGCCGCCGCCGGACGTCATCAGCAGCATGGGGCAGCGAAAGCCGGCTCGCTGCAGCTCGCGCTCGAGGTTGGCGACGTAGCGCCCCATAAGGGGCTGAAGATATGCGTTGGCGCAGGCGGTTGAAAACCGCTCATACTCCCGCATTTCCGGAGAGACGTCGGAGGACAGCGTCACCGCAACGCGAGGGAGCGCGCGCGAGACGGCTTCTCCGACCCTGTGCTCATGTTCCGGATTTGTGAAACTGTGCAGGAAGCCGACCGCTACCGCCTCAACTCCCTCGGCTGCAAGCTTATCGATCGCGGTTATGACGCTGCTTTCATCGAGTTTGAGGAGAATCTCGCCTTGGGCATTGACCCGCTCCCGGATCGGCAAGCGACGCCGGCGCGGAACGAGCGGCTCCGGCAGGTCGATGTTGACGTCATATTGCTCGAATCGATTTTCATGGCGGATCTCGACGACATCCCTGAAGCCTTCGGTGGTGAGCAGCGCTGTCTTGGCGCCTTTTCTTTCGATCAGCGCATTCGTCGCCAGGGTTGTTCCGTGGATGATGACGGACACTGTACCTGGTTCGGTGCCTGCTTCGGTGATGACGGCGTGCACCGCGGACAGCACCCCTTCCTCCGGCGCGCGTGACGTCGTCAGGGTCTTCGCCGTGAATCGCCGCTCACCGACTTCGAGCGCGACGTCCGTGAACGTCCCGCCGATGTCGACCCCAATTCGCGCTGTCTGGGAGCTCTTACGCGTGACCACTCGGGCCAATCTCCTTGGGACGACAGTAACTTGATGCCTTTTTCAGGCAAAGCGGTTCAGGTTCAAATGCGTGGGTTAATCGGTTTACGTGCGATCTAAGGTGAAAAGCTCCTGCGGTTGCGCGACCCCTCGTAGGGCGAAGCGGCCGACCGATACGAGCCGCTGACGCATGCCGTCAACACTGGCGAAGGCCGCCGAGACAAGCACCGGCTGCTCGACTGACCGGCACATAGCGGCGATCCGGCTTGTCTCGTTAACTGCGGGCCCCACGACCGTGAAATCGAGGCGCTCGATGCTGCCGATATTTCCGTAGAACACCTCGCCGACATGCAAACCAAGATACATTTCGGTCACCGGCAGGCCGTCGCCGGCGCGGCGCCGGTTGAGCGCGGTCACGTCCCTATGCGCGGCCATCGCGGCAGCAAGTGCAGCAGCGCAAGCGTGCGCGCGATCTGCAGCCGTGAAGATTGCGAGGATGCCGTCGCCGATCAGCTTGAGTACGTCGCCGCCTTGCGCATGAATTGCCGACACGATGACGTCGGCATAATCGTTCAGCAGCGGAATTATCTGCTCGGGAGCGGAATCGGTAATGCGGGTGAAGCCGCGCAAATCGCTGAACCAGATGACCGCATCAATGCGATCGGCAATGCCACGCATGATGCGCCCGCTGAGCACGCGATGCGCGGCGTCGCGGCCGAGATAGGTTTCCATCAACGTACCGGTCATGCGCGCGAGTGCAGCCGCCTTGACCACCAGCGCAAGCATGGGGAGCACGCGCACAAGCGCCGCAATATGGACATCGTCGAAGCCGCCGGCACGCGCAGTCGCCCATGAGGAGTAGACGCAATCCATTTCACCGATCGTGCCTTCGGGCGCAAAACGGTCGATGATGGCGACGTAATCGGTCATGCCCGCCGCCCAATAGTCGCGCATCACCGGGAATTCGGTTTCGCTTTCCGCGGTGATGCGGCGTCGCAACAAGCTCTCCCCGGTCTCCACCATTTGGAAGAACGGGCTCGCGCGCCAGCGCGCAGCCGCATCGCTGTCCTCGGCTCCGGGCGTGAGATGCAGATCAGCGGTCCCTTCCGGCATTGCGGTACGGCCGTATTCCTGCACGACCGGTTGGGACGGGTCGTGCCCCCAGCGAATAAGGCGGCCTTCGTATACCGGGTGGAGCGTGTCGATAAACACCTGCGCGCGGCTGATCGGCAGGCCCATGGCCACGGCGCGCTCGCAGAATCCGCTCAGTAAGGCGGATTCCGGCTCGCCACGCAGACCGGACTTGGCGAGCCAGGCGGTCAATGCGTTAATACCGTCCTCGGTCATGGCCCGCATTGTAGATGGACCCGTGGTGTGAGCCCAATCACCGTCTTGGCCCAAATCTGAACTGGAACGATTGGAGTGCGATGTCAGTTTCGAGCTTTTAGCGACGATGTTCGCTTTTTGGGAAACTGACACGACGAGCCCAACATATGACGCCCGAAGATCTGACCGCCCTGAAACGAGCAGTTCAAGCGCTTGAGCACCCGAGCTTTGCCGCGCGTCTGGCCAATATGGTTGGCAAGCCCATTGAGCTTATCGAACACGCCCTGCCGCCATTCGCAGCGGACGCCATTGCAACGGCTGCCAGGAAAGGACTTGAGGCGGCGATGCAGGTCGCGTTGCGAACCCTGCAGCGTGATCCTTATGCGGGCTCACAGACCCTGCACAAGATCCTGGCCACAGCCTCTGGGGCTGCGGGTGGCGCATTCGGTCTGGCGACACTGCCGATCGAGCTTCCGATTTCTACGGTCATCATACTCAGATCGATTATGGATATTGCAAAAAGCGAGGGCGAAGATCTCGGCGATCCTGAAGCGATGCTTTCATGCATGCAGGTCTTTGCAATGGGAGGACGCACTGGGTCGGACGACGCATCCGAGAGCGGATACTTGGCCGTCCGGGCCGCACTGGCGAAAAGCGTGACGGGCGCCGCAAGCTTCATTTCGAGTCACGGCGTGCCCAAGGAAGGGGGGCCGGCGCTCGTGCGCTTCATCGCGCAAGTGGCATCCCGCTTCGGATTTGTCGTCACAGAAAAGGTCGGTGCCCAGGCTGTTCCCATCATCGGCGCCGTGAGCGGCGCTGTCATAAACTACGCGTTCATTGCGCACTTTCAGGGCGTAGCCCGCGCCCACTTCACGGTGCGCCGGCTCGAACGACTTTACGGTAAAGATCTTGTGGATGCCGAGTACACGCGCTTGTCTGGGAATAAAGAATAGACAGCAGACGCTTGAGAATCGGAATACCACTGAACTGCGGGAGCGATTTACTCTGTTCGCCTCGCATATTATCGTAAGCGCCGGCGAGATTCTCGAATGTATTGGATCAGAAGGCACCGCCGTTTTGGTTCCTGGGCCGCGCTGTTTGCCCTGACAGTCCAACTCGTCCTGTCCTTCGGACATATCCACCTCGAAAATTATCAAGCCTCGTCGCCAGTTGTAGCGGCGGCGTTACAGGTACAGCCCGCCAGCCCGACAGATGAGGATGGCGGCCCGGCTGGCCATCGTAACTTCTGCGCCATCTGTGCGGCACTGAGTCTCACATCGTCGTCTGTCTTGCCGACGATTGCATTGCCCGCAATCCCGGACGATCAGCCCTATAAGTGGATTGCTCAATTACGGCCTGCGCAGTTTTCGCGCAGCGTACATTTCCTTTTCCACCCTCGCGCCCCTCCTTACTCCGTCTGAGCGATGACTGAGAACGGCCTCATCTATTGAGGCCTGTTTGCATACCGAACCGGGTACGCACGTCATTTCCATCAGACTGGAGTTCGAAATGCGTCTTCGATTGAAGATGGGCTTTGCGTCATGGAGCGCATTCTCATGCACGTGGGCTTTATGCAGTACCGCGCCATCGGCGCAAACCGCCTTGCCGCAGGTTGATGTCACGGTAGCCAGCCCAATTACTCGCCGAGCGCCGGCACGTCCCTCACCCACTCAGCCAACAACGGAGCCTGGCCCACCTCAGCCGACGCCAGCCCCGGCCGCGGAGACTTTGGTCGGAACAATCCCGATTATCACTAACCAATTTGCCACAATCACCGTGGTGCCAAACGACGAATTGCGCCGGAACGGCGCTTCGACTCTTGGCGACCTGCTGTTCGAAAAACCGGGCATCACCGGATCGACGTTTGCGCCAGGTGCGTCCAGCCGCCCGATAATTCGCGGTCTCGACGTCAACCGCGTGCGGATTCAGGAGGACGGCATCGGCGCGAACGGAGCGTCCGATCTGGGCGAAGACCATTTTGTCCCGGTCGACCCTCTTACGAGCGATCAGGTCGAAGTCATTCGCGGGCCTGCGACCCTGCGGTTCGGCTCGCAAGCTATCCGCGGCGTGGTCGAAGCAACCAATAACCGCATTCCGACATACATTCCGGGTCGCGGTGTTAGCGCGGAATTCCGTGGCGCAGGCACCTCGGTCGACAGCGGCCTCGACGGTGCCGCGTTGCTCGATGCGGGCGGCGGCAACTTTGCCATCCATGCCGATGCATTCGGCCGCACGGCGCAAGACTATCGCATACCCAGCTATCCCTACCTGACGCCGCCCGACCCGGCGGACGCGCCCAACGCGACACAGCCCGGCAATTTCAATGGCCACCAGCCAAATTCTTCGGCGCGCAGCAACGGAGCTGCGGTGGGCGCCTCGTATATTTTCAATGAAGGCTTTTTTGGCCTCGCGCTCACGCAAAACAGTGCGCTTTATCACATTCCCGGAATCGATGGCGAAGACCACGACACCCGCATCGACGCGCATCAGACCAAGCTCATGAGCAAAGGCGAATGGCGTTCGCCCAACCCAATGGTTGATGCGGTTCGCTTTTGGGGCGGTCTGACCGACTACAAGCACAATGAACTCGGTCTCAGCGATGACACAAACCCGTTTAGTGACGCTATTCAACAAACCTTCACCAACAAGGAGCAGGAAGGGCGCGTGGAGACGCAACTCGCTCCATTCAATCTGCGTTTCGCGGCCCTTACAACGGCGATTGGAGTCCAGGGCGGTCATCAAGAACTCACCGCGCCAAGCCCGGACGGCATTGGTTTGTGGGACCCGAACAGCAACTGGCGCATCGCCGGCTACGTCTTCAATGAATTCAAATTCAGTGAAGCGACCAAGGCGCAGCTCGCCGGTCGGATCGAACAAGTCTCGCTTTCCGGATTTGGGCGCAGCTTCGATGCCGCCGGGACGATGACCTCAACGCCAGCTTCGCCAAGCTACACACCCAAGAGTGTGAGTCTGGGGCTTATCCAGAAACTTCCGTGGGACCTCGTTGGCAGCATCACGGCGCAATATATCGAACGCGCGCCAAAGCCGGCCGAACTCTTCTCGGGAGGTCCTCACGATGCGACAGCAACGTTCGACAAGGGCAATCCCAACCTCAGAATTGAGGCAGCGCAATCAATCGAAATCGGCTTGCGACGTGCAGCCGGCCCGTTTCGGTTTGAGGCGACCGCATATTACACGCGCTTCAACGGCTTCATATTCAGGCAACTCACCGGAAACACATGTGATGACACGGGCGTATGCGGTCCCGGTGCAGGTGAGCTCAACGAGGCTATCTATTCGCAAGCCAACGCCATTTTCCGCGGCGGCGAATTTCAGAGCCAGTGGGACATAGTGCCGGTCGCCAATGGATTTGTTGGCATTGAAAACCAATTCGACGTCGTGCGCGCCACGTTCACCGACGGCACAAACGTGCCCCGAATCC
>DAISKM010000004.1:0-8624 GCA_036820945.1 Pseudolabrys sp. | reverse complement strand
AATCCCACCCGTTCGCATCGGCGGCGGAATTTACTGGCGGAACGATGCGTGGCTCGCGCGGGTCCGCCTACTTCACGCTTTCGCGCAGAACAACGTCGCCCCCGTCGCCGAAACTCCGACGCCCGGCTACGACGATCTGCGCGCAGAGGTCAGTTACACATGGAAAACTGCAAGGCCTAGATTCGATCAGTTGAGCGAAATGACATTTGGCCTGGTCGGCACCAATCTTCTCAACCAAGACATCCGCAACAGCGTCTCCTACACCAAAGATCAAGTGCTTCTGCCCGGCACCAATGTTCGCTTGTTTGCGAGGTTGAAATACTAAAATGGTGGCACGCCTTCACGCTCAACACCTTGAGCCCGAGGCCATCGCTTCCGCGATAAGTCGCGCCCTGGGCGCGCTTATCGTAGCGGCCGCGGCTGTTTCTGATTCATCCGCTGTCAACGCGCAGGATCAGCTTCCGTCAATCCAGGGAACAGCAGTGCTACCTCGCGATCTCTCGCCCTGGGGCATGTTCATGAATGCCGACGTGGTTGTGAAGGTCGTCATGATCGGCCTGGTCATTGCCTCGGTTGTCACGTGGACGGTCTGGCTCGCCAAGACAATCGAACTCTGGAGGGCACGCCGGCAGGTGCGCACCGCGTTGAATACGCTCGTCTCTCTCCGAACGCTTGCGAATATCAAACAGTCGAACCTCAAGGAACCGGCAGCAAGTTTCTGTGCAGCCGCGATTTCGGAATTCCAGCTATCCGAAACCGCGGACGACAAGGACAGTCTGAAAGAACGCATCATCTCGCGGCTGGACCGGATCGAGGCTGCATTCGGTCGCCGAATTAGCCGCGGCACCGGGATTCTCGCCACAATCGGAGCCACTGCCCCATTCGTCGGCCTTTTCGGCACCGTGTGGGGAATCATGAACAGTTTTATCGGCATCTCCAAATCGCACACCACGAATTTGGCCGTTGTTGCGCCGGGCATAGCCGAAGCGTTGCTTGCGACAGCCCTTGGACTCGCAGCCGCGATCCCGGCGGTTGTCATCTACAACCTGTTCGCGCGTCAGATAACGGGTTATCGCGCGGCGATTGCGGACATATCAGCGGAAGTCCTTCGGTTGGTCAGTCGCAGTCTCGATCGCGGCACGCCGACGCGACAGGCCGCCCGCACAATGGAGCGATTGTAATGATCGCTATTGCTGCCGACAGATACGACCTTCCTCGCTGGATTCTCAGCGCCGCGGTCGTCGTTGGCATGCACGCCGCGTTCGTCACGATGCTCATGAATTGGCGTGAGCCGATGTCCGGCGATGAAGGCACGGAAGCTATACTGGTTGACCTCGCGCCGTACACGGCACCACAGGTTGCCAGCAAAAACGACCTCGCGCCGGGACCCGAGCAGCAGGAAGCGAAATCGACACCAGATGCCGAGCCGCCGAAGGCTCAGGAAACCCCGTTGGAAAAGATCGAGCCGCCGCCTCCCCTACCGGATGCAGACGTTCAGTTGCCTGCGGAGGCTAAGCCACCCGAAAAGCCGAAAGAGCAACCCACTCCGCCGGTGCACGAGACGACATCGCCTCCACGACCAAGGCCGTCTGCCGCGCAAGTTGCCTCATGGCACCGCAAGATCGCGCTGCAAGTCGAGCGTCATAAAAGCTATCCTGTTACCGCGCGCGCGCGGCATCAGACGGGAACTGCGGAACTGGCATTTACGCTCGATCGAAACGGGAAGGTTTTGTCGAGCCGCGTGACCCGGTCATCGGGCGTCGCAGCTCTCGACCAGGAAACAATCGACACCGTGCGGCGCGCGCAGCCATTTCCCCCGCCGCCGCCAAATATGCCGGGTGAAACCTTCGATTTTACCGTGCCGATCCGATTCAATATTCGCTGAGGAGGGGTGTCTTGAGAAACGCAATGGCAATCGGGGCTTTGGCGTTTTGCGCAATTGCCCCAATTTACGCGACGGCTAAAACGGTTCATTCAACGTGCGAGCAGAGATGTCGAGAATACTACTGCCACCATGGTGCGAGCCGCGAACTCTATTGTCACTACGAATGCCATAAAAAATGTACCGTGAAAGAAACTGAGCAGGATAGCAGCCGAGCATAGCTGTCAGACTGAGCGTCCGTCTTGAAGGAAAAGGCATGTACAAAGTCATCGGGTGTTTCACAGCCTTGTCGGTGGCACTGACCTGCGTTGCCGCGGCTAAAAACGCCGTTCAGATCCCTTTGCCTCCCAGCAATCCTTTGAAGACCGCCGAACAGGAAAAGCAGAATTCGAAACCGGCAAATGCTCTCTTCGCTGAAAAGGAACTGCCGAGCCTCGGCAAGGCAATGGCAATCGGCTACTACCCGCGCGGCTGTCTTCAGGGGGGTGTTGAACTGCCGGTCTCTGGGCCGAATTGGCAAGTGATGCGGGTGTCTCGCAATCGCAATTGGGGACATCCGGAGCTGGTGAAATTCCTCGAACGGTTCGCGCCACTGGCCGCCGAAGCCACCGGCTGGCGTGGCATCTTGATTGGCGATATGGCCCAGCCGCGCGGCGGTCCGCTTCCATTCGGACATCGAAGCCACCAGATCGGCCTTGATGTCGACGTCTGGTTCATGCCGATGCCGGATCGTGAGTTAAGCCGACAGGAACGCGATAATATTGTAGCCAGCAACTTGGTTGCCGCTGACGGCAAGAGCATCAACGGCAAAACCTGGAGTCCTTCTCATGTCGCGTTTATCCGGACGGCCGCCGAACAGCCCGAGGTCGAACGGGTTCTGGTCAACGCTGCGATAAAAAAAGAACTGTGCCGGGTTGAGGGCAACAGGGACAAATCCTGGATGTCCAAGGTGCGCCCGTGGTACGGGCACGCCGACCACATACATGTGCGCCTTAAATGTCCGGCTGACTCGCCGGATTGTCGTGCCCAGCCAGCCGTGCCGGCCGGCGATGGATGCGACAAGTCGCTCAAGTCGTGGTTTGCCGATTGGATTCTACGGTTGAAGATCCCGGATATTTCCCCGTCAGCCAAAGGCCTGAAGCTCAAGGATCTGCCCCCCGCGTGCAATGCCGTACTCAATGCACCGGCCAAGCCCGCCAATGGGACCCAAGGCGAGCAGCCGGAATCGCGATGAACATCGGCTCAGCAAAATGCTAGTCTTGCCCAAATCGGAATTTTTTCCTTCCGTAATCATGCGCCAATCCGCATTGTGTCCGCTTTGACGCAAAGCGGACATTGGTATTTGAACCAAGCCATTGCGGGCGTATCGCGCTACAAGGTGTTTATGTCGGGCAGGATTATCATTGGGGCAGTGGTCGTCGTGCTGGTGGCTGTTTGGCTGTTAGCGATCTGGCTTTTGATCGTGGACCCGCGCGTGATCGTGGACTCGTTAGTGCCAAAGTTGCCGACGTGGTGAAATGCGCGATCGTTTTTTGAGGAAAACAGACAAGGCTTCGGACATGGTTATGTCCGCAAACGGCCCCCTCGGTCGCCAGCGTGCCGTCGGTGAGCAGGAAACAGAATGCGCGCAAAGCACATGCGGCCTATGATCTTTTGATCAACAATCACGGTTGGAAGCTAGTTATGCAGTTTTTTGCGAACCAGATTCTCGCAATGACCCTGATTGCGGCGGCCGGGCTGGCTCCCATCGATGTCGGCGCCCAAATGAGTGGCCAGGCCATTTCTGGTCAGGCCGTGGGCACAATCACGCCATCGAATGGGGAGGAAGGACTCACTGGCAAGGAAAGGCTGAGTGAGAAATGGAAAGACGAGCAACGCATCGATAACTGCAAGGTTCCCCTTGACAAACGCGGGACGAGGACGCGGCCCGATAGCTGCACCCACCCGCCAAAAGATTGATATCTGCCTCGCTGGCAAGTCTTTCATCGAGTTCTAACGCAGCCATGCAGGTTCCCGTCCGATTTGCGCTAAAGCAGACATAGCCGCGTGCGATCGGAATGCGTGCTAAGGAAAATACCCAAATTCGGCGCGGCTCGCCTCGATACAAACGCCGCACAGGCGAGCCCCCTTAACTATCGTCCCACAAAGTTTGAGCCAGAAAAGCGGACATTGCCGCCAATCATTCCCGCACTCGCGCCAGCTGCCTGTCGGCGCCGAGAAACGCACGGAAAATGCCTTGCCTCATCGCTTCGCGGTAGCTGCGAAAGTCCTCTTCGTCCATCGCGTTCTTGTTCGGCTGTCCCGCTTCTGCTTTCACCGTGATCTTCGGCCCTACTAAAACAGTCGTGCCGAGACCGGCATAAATGTACCGATCTCCAAAGCTCGCCTTCAAAATCGCGAAAGCAGGTTCGCCGGTGCAGTGAACCGGAGCGATATAGTGCACACTCCATTTGTCACGCAGAGAGGTCGCTGTGCTCCTGATTTGATCGTCGTTCGCCGGCAGCAGATGAGTGCCTCCCAATACAAGATGTATCGGCTTGTTGATCGCGTTTTGGGCGGCCTCGATTATTTTTTCAATTGTCGGATGACTGCAGCCCACGATCAGGACAATCCCGTCAGGTGTATCGATCGCCAACGAGATTTCCTTCACCTCTAGATCGACACCCCAGGTACCGTTCAACAGAATGAGATGGAAGCCCGGGACCACTTCGGTTGTCTTCGCCACCCACGTGAAATTACCTTCAGGCCACGGGCTGCCAAAGCGAAGCGTCTCGGGCGCCCTGCCGTCGAAATACCGCATATCCTGAGGAAGTGATTCGTTGCGCCGGTAGAAACTGCCTGGCAAAGCCGCGCCAAACACACCGAAGTTCTCTTGCGGTGCATAGATCTTGACGGTGGGGTTGATTTTCAAAAGATGATTTAACCCACTCGTGTGGTCGCCGTGGCGATGAGAGACAATTGCGAAGTCAAGCTGTCTCAGGTCAACAGCCTTGGCCTCCACATTGTGCGCAAAGATGTCTGCGTTATTGCCGGTATCGAACAGGACGCGTTTGCCGTCATACTCGATCAGTGCAGAAAACCCCCAGTCTTTCTTCATCGTCGCGTTGTTGCCAAAGGCGTCATAAAGAACTGTTATTTGCCCGGCGCTGGATTGCGCATCTGCTGCAAAGGTGCCCATCGCAACCGTTGAGGAGACGATTGCGGCCAAGCCAACGACACGAGGCAGCGATGCGGAGAACTTTGAAAGCCAGTTGGGGATCATGGCTACCTCCCCTGTGCGGCGATAACTCCGATTGAGATGATATCACCAAAACGAGGAAAGATACCGGCGCGGTGACTAGCTACCTTGCTCTCTCGGGGTGCGTCCGCTTTGGGTCATTAGCGGACATTGCGAAGTGCAATCACCATGTCCGCTTTACTCCAAAGCGGACATTCGTCAGCGCGATTGCGGTGTCTGCTTTGGGCCAACAGTAGACATCCTCGCCAAGCCGCCTGGCGCAGTCCTTCTTCTATTTTTCTATAACAGCTAGAATGAACTTTGAGTTGGAGGGTCTTGTCCATGAAATTCGAAGGCGGGTGCTATTGCCGTAAAATTCGCTACGTGGCAGAAGGCGAACCTCGACTCAAGGCACAATGCCATTGCCGCGAATGCCAGTACATCAGCGGTGGCGCGCCTAACATGTTCATGCTCATGGCGCCGCAAGGCTTTCGTTACACAAGCGGCGAACCGCGCAAATTCTCGCGTTCCGATCTCGAAAGCCCAGTGACTCGTGAGTTTTGTGGCGAATGCGGGACCCATCTGACAACGCGACGACCGGGTCTGCCGCTGGTAATCCTAAAGGTCGGCACGCTTGATGATCCGAGTCTGTTTGGCACGCCTCAAATGGCGATCTATGCCGTCGACAAACAGCCCTTCCATGTTATTCCAGATGGCTTGCAGACATTTGAGCGTTTGCCTCCGCGCTAACGCCGAAGGCGATCGGCTCAGGGTCATTAACGGATATGCGCACCGCAAAAAGCCATTTTTCAGAAAGCGGATATCCGCGATGCAAAGAGATTTGTCCGTTTTGGGCCATTAGCGGACATCATGGCATTTATTGAATCGTTTCGGTGGCGGTCGCGAGAAGCACAGGCGGTACAGTTAGGCCAAGCGCCTTCGCTGTCTTGAGGTTAATGACCAATTCAAATTTGGTGGGCGCCTGCACCGGAAGATTGGCGGGCTTTTCGCCCCTGAGAATGCGATCAACGTAGCCGGCGGCGAGTCTGTACAGTTCAATACGATCAGATCCATAGGAGATCAGACCGCCTGCGGCGGCGTAGAATCGCTCATAGTAGATCGCTGGCACCTTGTAACGTGCTGCGAGCGCAATGATCAGATCGCGATGTAAGATCGACAGACCGCTTCCGGTCACGATCAGACCGCCATTTGGAGAGCGTGCAAACGCAGCAACGGTGCGCTCAAGATCGCCAGCCTCGCGCATGTTGACCGGTACTACGTCAACCTTGAGCGAAGGCGCTACCGCCTGGATCGCCGCAAACTGTCCAGTTCCCGAAGCCGTGCTGGCATCCCTCAGCACTGCCACCCGCGTAATGGTCGGCGCCATCTGCTTTAGCAACTCAAGCCATTTCCCGCCCAGACTGTACTCATACAAGAGAAAACCTGTGGCATTGCCACCAGGCCGGGCCAGACTGTCGATGAGGCCGGCTCCAACCGGGTCGACAACAGTTGCAAATACGATTGGCGCGGTACGGGTTGTCTGTAGCATTGGAGCCGTCGTCGATGTGCCACCAGTCAGGATTATGTCGGGTGCTTTCGCAACCAACTCCGCCGCATGCTGACGAATTTTGGTAGCATTGGGCGTGGCCCGGTGAATATCGACGCGCATATTGCGGCCGATCGTCCAGCCCAATTGAGCGAGCGCCTGCAAGAACGCCGCCAACCAAATTTGAACCTCCGCATCGTCTGCGGCTGCAGGAAGGAGTACGCCGATGCGTCTCACGCGCTCATCCTGCTGGGCTCGTGCCGTGACCGACCAAGCGGCCGCCGCGCCGCCAAGGATGAATTCACGCCGTCTCATTGTCCCCCCAAGCTCAATAGATAATAGCGTTTGAAACTAGAGCGCTGGAAGGGGTGAGAACGTGCGAGGCCGTTGTCCGCCTTGGGTCAAAAGCGGCGTTCAAAGAAGCGATGCTCCGTTCTCAATTGCAGATTTTACGGTACTCGGTCGTAGCTAATACGTAAGCGCCAATGTACGCCTCGTCTTTTTGAACGACATATACAAACGGCCTGTCTCCTGTGTCTCCGGCTAATTTCCCCCTGACGCGGCCGCAAATAGTGTCGATAGAATTGCCATGCGCATCTTCCCTGACGGCCCGCTTCATCTCTAGAAACACAACAGAGGTCGGATTCTCCATTTTTGCAGCAATGGTAACCTTTGCTTTCTTTATCGCGGATTCGTCATCGAGTTGAGAAGATTGCGAAGTCTCCGTCTTCGCTGCGACGGATTTCATATTTACTTCGCCGATAGACTTGCCATCTGACTCAGAGGGTTTCAGGGTTTCGATCTTCGTCGTAATAGAATTCTTTGTTTCAGCGTTCGACTTGTCATCTGACTGAGAGGGTTGCAGGGTCTCGCTCTTCGTCGCAATGGAATTCTTTGATTCAGCGTTCGACTTGTCATCTGACTGAGTGGGTTGCAGGGTCTCGCTCTTCGTCGCAATGGAATTCTTTGATTCAGCGCCGGACTTGTCATCAGGTTGTTGCGGCGTCTTCACTGTGATGGGCGACGCCACAATTTTGGTGCGGGTATTAGCTTTTCTGCGGTCTTGAGGACACTCTTTCTTCACAGCGACGGCCTTCTCAGATTTTGCAGCGGTCTTTAAACCCATCTGCGAGGTTTGCCGCGAGATTCTGAGTCCTGTGGAGTTGGCTACATAGTATGGGCTCGGATTGCAAAAGCCACGATTGCCTGCAATCACATTCGGCCGGCATTCTTCGATCGAGCGATACGTGCAGTCCCACTTCACGTTACCACCGCCCCGCGAGATCACCGCACACCAGGGGGCCTCGGAGGCCTCCGCGTTTAGTGGACTGATGCTTACCGATATGAGAGCGGCACCTGCCAAAAAAATGTTGGGGGTCATATTCATCTCCATACAGGTGTTAGTAGTAACCCCATGCAAGTCGTCGCCATTTCAAAAAAATGTTTGCTTTATTCCCGGATGGTATCAACGGGCAGACAATGCGGAGGAAAAGCCATCGCAGGTTTCGCCTGCATCAAGATACCGCGGAAACGACTGCTTTACGTCCGAAAGCGCGGATCGTAGCGAGTACGATCTGATCTCTGTAAATACGCGCTATGTCCCGATACAAAGGCCGCGCCAGCGCTCCGGCAATTGAGAAAGCGTTCCGCACATTGTCGAGATCATCATGCCGCCGGGCAGCTTCGGTAAGAAGCTAGCGAAATGCAAAAATGACACACCCGCCCCGACTACAACAAGTAGCAAGCGGCGCGAGAGCGTCGGTTGGATGATGCCGCCGAACCAGAAATGAGACTTACCTCCAACCGCGAACATGTCGTGCGTCTATCGAATGTGTTTGCTAAGGGCCAAAAGCGGACATTCCTCTCCGCGAAGTACCTGCGCCAATATTAGCGAACGTTCTTTTGGTGCTTCGGTGTGGCCAGCCTTCAATCTTCCGATCACTTCGACATCCCAACCCACGGGGTCCTTCAGTTTGGGC
>DAISKM010000003.1:0-24715 GCA_036820945.1 Pseudolabrys sp. | reverse complement strand
CACGCACCATGATTTCCGGCGCCGAGGCCCCCGCTGTAATGCCAACAACTTCCACGTTGTGCAACCACTCCGGCTTTATTTCGCTTCCGTTCGCAATCAGGTGGGTGGGAACGCCGGCATCAACGCCGATTTCGCGCAGGCGGTTCGAATTCGAGCTGTTTTGCGCCCCGACAACGAAAATCACGTCGGCCAGCTTTGTCAACTCCAGCAGAGCGGTTTGACGGTTCTGTGTTGCATAGCAGATATCTTGTGTGCCCGGTCCGACGACATCCTTAAAACGGCGGAACAGCGCCGCAATGATCCCTTTGGTGTCATCCACGCTGAGCGTGGTCTGCGTCACGTAGGCGATCGGCGTGTCGTCCGGCAAGTCGAGGCCATTCACGTCTTCTTCAGTCTGCACAAGAATTACAGGCCCTGGAATTTGTCCCAAGGTCCCTTCCACCTCGGGATGGCCAGCGTGGCCAATCAGGATGACCGTGCGCCCGTTCCGCAAATAATGCCGACCTTGCGCGTGTACTTTAGAGACGAGCGGACAAGTAGCGTTGAGCACGCGCAGGCCCCGCTCGGCTGCCTCTTCCTGGACCTTCTTCGCTACACCGTGGGCGCTGAAGATTGCTATTGCGTTTGGCGGCACTTCGGACAGTTCTTCGACGAACCGCGCACCGCGTGCCTTCAGCGCGTCGACCACCCACTTGTTGTGAACAATCTCGTGCCGCACATAGACCGGCGGCCCGTATTTATCGAGCGCACGCTCGACGATCTCAATAGCGCGCACAACCCCCGCGCAGAAGCCGCGAGGTTTCGCCAGAATAACCTTCATCCCGCTGCCCCCTTGGCGTGCCGGCTGGCTTGCCGACGACGCGCCGCCCGCTCGGCGAGAAACTGGATGTCGGCAGGTTGCAATTCCGGCGCCTGACGCCCGAACACCTCGAAGACCTTGTTCACGATGCCCGTCGCATCCAGCCCGGCCTTGGCATACATCGCGGGAGGGCTGTCGTGATCGATGAAAATATCCGGCAAGATCATGCTGCGAATCTTGAAGCCTAAACGCTCCAGCGCTCCCGTGTCGCTCAACAATTGCATGACTTGCGCGGCAAATCCGCCGATGGCACCTTCCTCGATCGTTATGAGCAGTTCATGCTCGCGCGCCAGCCGCAGAATGAGCTCGCGATCAAGCGGCTTGGCGAAACGAGCGTCGGCGACGGTGGTTGAAATGCCGTGAGCCGCCAGTGTCTCGGCCGCTTTTGTGCATTCGGCAAGGCGTGTGCCAAGCGACAGCAACGCGACCGTATTGCCCTGCGCGATGATGCGGCCTTTGCCGATTTCAAGCGGTATACCGACTTCAGGCATTACAACACCGACCCCATCGCCCCGCGGGTAGCGCACAGCGCACGGGCAATCATCGATTCCCACGGCAGTCGCTACCATGTGCACAAGCTCCGCCTCGTCGGCTGCGGCCATCAGGACAAAGCCGGGCAGGCAGCCGAGATAGGCGAGGTCGAAGGAGCCGGCGTGTGTCGGACCGTCGGCACCGACCAACCCGGCGCGATCCATCATGAAGCGAACCGGCAATTTCTGGATCGCAACGTCATGCACGACCTGGTCGTACGCACGCTGCAGGAAGGTCGAATAGATCGTGACAAATGGCTTATAACCCTGCGTCGCTAGGCCTGCCGCGAAGGTCACTGCGTGTTGCTCGGCGATGCCGACGTCGAAGGCGCGTTGAGGGAACGACTTGGCGAAGATATCGACGCCCGTGCCGCTCGGCATTGCCGCGGTAATGGCGACAATCTTCTCGTCCTTGCGGGCTTCCTTCACCAGACTTTCGCCGAACACTTTCGTGTAAGACGGGGCGTTCGAAACGCCCTTCTGCTGTTTGCCCGTTGCGACATCGAATTTCACAACGCCATGATATTTATCCTGTGACGCTTCTGCCGGTGCATAGCCTTTTCCCTTCTGCGTACGGACATGCACGAGGAAGGGACCATTGTCGGCGTTGCGAACATTCTCCAGGACAGGCACGAGCTGGCGCAGATCGTGTCCGTCGACGATGCCGATGTAATAGAAACCGAGCTCTTCGAACAATGTCCCGCCGGTGACAAACCCACGAGCGAGCTCTTCAGCGAGGTATGCCTTTTCTTTGAAGAACTGCGGAAGGCGATCCGCAAACTGTCTGCCGATATCACGTATCGACATGTAAGTCGGGCTCGACAACAGCCGCGTGAGATAATTCGACATGGCACCGACCGGAGGTGCAATGGACATCTCGTTGTCGTTCAATATCACAATCAATCGCCGGCTCATTGCCCCGGCATTGTTCAGTGCTTCGTAAGCCATGCCTGCAGACATGGCGCCGTCACCGATAACGCAGATCACGTTGTGTTTTTGGCCGGCGAGGTCGCGCGCCACGGCCATACCCAAGCCCGCCGATATGGAAGTTGAGGAATGCGCGGCGCCGAAGCAGTCGTATTCGCTCTCAGAGCGCTTGGTGAAGCCGGACAGACCGCCACCGGTTCGCAAAGTTTTGATGCGATCCCTGCGGCCGGTCAGGATCTTGTGTGGATAGGCTTGGTGACCCACATCCCAAATCAGCTTGTCATCCGGGGTATCAAAGACGTAATGCAGGGCAACGGTCAGCTCGATCACGCCGAGACTTGCTCCCAGGTGTCCGCCGGTAACTGCGACCGCATTGATCGTCTCGGCGCGCAATTCATCGGCAACCTGCTGGAGGTCCCGCGCATTGACACGGCGTAAATCTGCAGGGCTCTTGATCGAGTCGAGGAATTTGGTGGTGGATTTTGTCAGGAAGTCATCATTGGGCGCCGTCATGCTTTAATTACCTTCCCACTAACTCGGAGGCGCTTGTGCGTTGTTGGCAAAACCTCTCAAAACATTTTTTGTCGCCCAATACGAGCTTTGCCGGCTCTGCCACGAAGTCTCTCAGTCAGCGTCAATCAATAACGAGTGGAAAAGTTCCACGCGGAAAGCATTGATAATATTGCATCAGAGCGCAAGTGGGGGGTAACTCCCTGTAGCCGGAAGGCAACATTTGGCATGCTAGGTTCAGCTGTTACCGGAATCGTCAAGTTCTGCACGCGATTCCCTTGGCCAATCATCGTGTTAGCGGTTATTGCGGCGGCAGGGTCGGCGGTTTATGCGGCCCGCCATTTCGCGATCAATACGGACGTCAACAAACTGATTTCGCGCGAACTTGATTGGCGCAAGCGCGAGGCGGAATTCGAAAAAGCTTTCCCAGGGCATTTCGGTTCAATTTTGGTGGTTGTGGATGCCCCAAGCGCCGAGTTCGCGGTTCGAGCCAGCGCCGAATTGGCGGACAAGCTTAAATCCCGGCCGGAATTGTTCCGGTCAGTGGACGACATTGAAGGTAGCGAATTTTTTGCGCGCAACGGATTGTTGTATCGGCCGACTGAAGAGGTGGCGAACTTCGCCAAAGGGCTGGGGCAGGCGGCGCCGGTCGTCGGAACGCTTGTCGATGATCCCAGCTTGCGTGGGCTCACGCGAATGCTCTCTCTCGGCCTGGTCGGCGTGCAAAACCGCATGGTCACGCTCGACGGGTTGGCCCGCCCGTTAACAATGGCGTCCACGACATTGGAGAACGTGCTTGCAGGCCGACCCGCGACCTTCTCATGGCAGGCGATGGTGAATGGGCAGGACCCGAAACCGGCCGATCTTCGCCGTCTCATCGAGGTCCATCCTGTTCTTGACTTTTCCGCTCTTCAGCCAGGCGAAGCCTCAAGTAATGCTATCCGTCAGGCAGCATCGGATCTTCAGCTGAAAGACAAATACCAGGCGCGGGTCCGGCTGACGGGTTCGGTGCCGATGGCGGACGAAGAATTCTCAACCGTTCGAGAGGGCGCGCTCGAGAATGCCATTGCCACCATCCTCGTCGTCCTCGTGATCCTTTGGCTCGCGCTCAAGTCAGGGCGTCTTATTGTCGCAGTTTTCCTCACACTATTCGTGGGACTTGCGATGACTGCCGCGCTGGGCCTGATGATGGTTGGCGCGCTGAACATGATATCGGTGGCCTTTGCCGTCTTGTTTGTCGGCCTTGGCGTCGATTTCGCCATTCAGTTTTCGGTGCGATATCGCGCCGAGCGCCATGACAAGCCTGAACTTCATGCTGCGCTTGCCCAGGCTGCAGAAAAAATAGGCGTCCCGCTGACGTTGGCGGCCGCGGCGGTAGCAGCCGGGTTTCTGTCGTTCCTTCCCACGGACTATCGTGGCGTCTCGGAGCTGGGTGCAATCGCCGGCGTAGGCATGTTGATTGCCTACGTGACAAGCATCACGTTGCTGCCGGCTCTTCTCGCTGTGCTTAATCCTCAGGGTGAGGCCGAGCCAATCGGATACCGTGCGCTCGCTCCGATAGACTGGTTTATCCAGGAATACCGTGTTCCTGTTATTGTCAGCACGCTGGCGCTTGCGCTTGCGGGGTCGCCATTACTCTATTTTCTCACATTCGATTTCGACCCAATCCATTTGCGCAGCCCGCAAACCGAATCAATTTCGACATTGCTTGATTTGCGGGGCGATCCGCGGGGCGGGACCAACTCTGTCAACATCATAACCGCCTCGGTTGAGGAGGCTTCGGCGGCCGCAGATAAATTACAAAAGCTGCCCGAGGTTCTGAAGGTAACGACTCTGCTCAGTTTCATACCCCAGGATCAGGATAAAAAAATTGAACAGATCGCGGACTTTGAGGAGCAGATTGGCCCCGCCCTGGAAAAGCCCGGCTCTGCCAAACCGCCAAATGATGCTGAAAATATTGCTGCCCTCAATGGCATGGCTGACCAGCTTAAAAAAATGGCCGGAAACGCCAAAGGTCCCGGAGCCGATGCGGCGCGACGTCTGGCGGAAAACCTGCTGAAACTGGCGCGAGCTGATCAGCAGACGCGGGCACGCGTTGCAAGAGTGTTCATCGTGCCTTACGAAACCGATACCGCCCAATTGAGAGAATTTCTGAAGGCCGAAAAGATCACCCAAGACAATCTGCCGCAGTCGCTCAAAGGGAAGTGGGTGACGCCTGATGGTCGCGCACGTGTCGAAGTCGCGCCAAGCGGCGACACCGACGATACCGAGGTGCTCCGCACCTTTGCGCGGGCCGTTCTTGCCGTCTTTCCGAACGCCACCGGCGGTCCAATTTCAATCCTTGAATCGAGTCGTACCGTTATCAGAGCATTTTTCGAGGCAGGATTTTATGCGCTGGTTTCGATTGCCATCCTGCTTTGGATCGTGTTGCGCCGCTTTGGCGATGTCTTGCTGACTCTCGTGCCCCTCTTGTTGGCGGGCGTGGTGACACTTGAAATTTGTGTACTGATAGGCATGCCGTTGAATTTCGCAAATATCATCGCGCTGCCGTTGCTTCTGGGCGTGGGCGTGGCTTTCAAAATTTATTACATCATGGCCTGGCGCTCCGGTCGCACCAATCTTTTGCAGTCGAGCCTCACTCGCGCGGTTATTTGGAGCGCTTTGACAACGGCAACCGCGTTCGGAAGCCTGTGGCTTTCGCAACATCCGGGCACATCCAGCATGGGCAAATTGCTGGCATTGTCCCTCGTGTGTACTTTGGCGGCCGCGGTCCTATTTCAGCCCGCGCTCATGGGAAAACCCCGTAGAAGCCGGCGTCTTTGAGCAAACATCATCGTGCGACTCCGGTTGTGTGCTTGCCGTTCTCCGGCTACCGGAGGTCGATGGCTTTGCAGGGGTGCGTTGCGTCGAGGCGGTTGAGGGCGGATCTTGCGATTCGAAACGCGTCCAATTTTCGCCGCCGCACAAAAAGCCCAGGAAACATCCCTGGACGCGCAGAGTATTTGGATCAACCAGGCTGATGCTGGCCGAATAAGTGTTGCCATCTTCCGAGTTATAGATTTTTCCATCCCATTGGTTCGGTTTGCTTGGCGCCATTCCGAGCAGGATCGGCATTCCTAGCGTAGGACGGGATCTCAGATTGGGATCCGGATTTTTCTTGTCGATGCCGCCCGGTTGCGCTTCCCATGCGACGATCCCCCACAAGCGGCCATCGCAGTCGGCGATCTTGATGCGGGCATATTGTTTGGCGACCAGCCATTCACCCGTCGCGTCGGTGGGCGTCCGACCCGGCTGTGCAAATGCGATGCCGCACGCGATCAGCGACAGCGCGGCGCAAAAAGCTGAAAGATGGACTGTTTTTGGGCTCATTCGAATTTACACCTCGGATGCAACCCCAAATCCCCTCGGTTGGTCAGGACGTAACATCGGAAAATGGACGAAATGACGCCCAGTTCCCCACTTTAGACTAATCAAATTGCAGCATAATGGAACTCGGACGGTCGGTAACCCGTTGGGCCATGGTTCCAATTCACTGTATTCGCTCGGATCATGCCTTCTACGGAGTAATTTATTGCTAGATTGTCCAGCGGAGCTAAGTCCGCCGGCCCCCATTCCCAGAGAGCACGCTTTAGGACCGATTGCGTTGCTGCGTGTACTTGCCAGCAACCCGCTCGAAGCGTGGACGGCAGCCCATTTTGAGGAACCGATCGTAACGACAGGATTGTCGATCGGCCGCGTTGCGGTGGTCAATGAGCCGGCCGCCATCCGGCGGGTCCTGATGACAAATACCGCAAACTACCAGAAAGATTGGTTGCAGCGGCGTGTGCTTTCCGCAGCTCTTTCAAACGGCTTGCTGACTGTGGAAACCGATCAGTGGAAGCTTCAGCGCCGGGCGTTGGCGCCACTCTTCTCGCGCAAGACCGTGTTGTCCTTCTCGGCTGCGATGATCGAAGCCGCCGAGACGCTCATCGACCGACTTTCGCAACGTGAAGGTCAGATTGTCGACTTCTCGGACGAGTCGACACGCATCACGGTGGACGTGCTCGAGCGCACGATTTTTTCGGACGGCTTCGGGCGCGATCCGAATGAAGTGCGCGCTGCGATGTCGGCGTATTTCAATACAGTTGGGCGCATCGATCCATTCGATGTTCTAGGCCTGCCATCCGTCGTGCCGCGGCCAACGCGCATGAAGTTGAAGCCGACGCTTAGGTTCTTCGACAAAACTGTCGGCGACATTATCGCGATGCGTCAGCGGCGCCTCGCAGCGGATCCCGAGAACGCTCCACGCGATATTCTCACGCTGTTGCTGGAGGCGCGCGATCCGGAGACCGGCGGTGCGCTTAGCGACATTGAGATTCGCGCGAACATTCTAACGTTCATCGCGGCCGGTCAGGAAACCACAGCCAATTGCATTACCTGGACTCTGTATTTGCTCTCGCAATCGCGCGAATCGCGGGAGCGAGTCAGGGCCGAGGCGGACCAGGAGTTTGACGGTTCGCTTGAGGGTCTTGCCGATCGCCTTCCTGTCACGCGAGCGGTTATAGACGAGACCAATCGTCTCTATCCACCTATTACGGCGATCAGCCGAACGGCCTTTGGTCCGGACGAACTTGCCGGCGAGCCGATCAAGCCAGGCACCATGATCGTCATCGCACCTTATGTCCTGCATCGTCATCGAGCTTTGTGGGTAAAACCCAACCATTTCGATCCCAGCCGTTTCCTTGGCGATGAGCGCACAAGAATTGATCGTTTCGCCTATCTTCCTTTCGGCGTTGGGCCGCGAATCTGCATCGGCGCGACATTCGCAATACAGGAAGCGTCAATCATAGTGGCGGCGCTCATGCGCCATTTCACCCTCGAAATGGCGTCGGGGTGCATTCCGTGGCCGGTACAAAAAGTAACGCTCCGTCCGAAAGACGGGTTGCGGATGATCGTGCGGCGACGTCGATGAGCGTCCAGCGATTCGAAATGCTTGGTGTGATCCGGTGCGGGCGAGAATGCGGCGAAGCTATTGGCCGTGATCCTCAAGAACCTTCAGGCAGGCCCTTCTCAGCTTGCGACGGTTCTCCTGTAGGCACGAAAGAACGCGAAATGTGTCAGGAATTGCGTCGCGGCAGAACTTATTCGAGTCGGGCGCGCATGCCGCCTGCTCCTCCGCCGTGCCCTGCAGAACACCGCCCGACTTGCTTGCCGGCGGCCGCTTGTCATCGACGGCAAAGGCGCTGCCAGCAAACATTTGTAACAGCAGGATGACCGCGCAGATTTTTAGATACATTGTCAGGTGCCTCAGTTTCGTGCATTGTTTTAACGCGCAACGGCTGTATCGAGTTGAGAGATGTCGGTGCCGTTACGAGGGGCGATTGATGTGGTGCACGGCACTATTTTGGCCATAGCGCTTGCGTTTTCCTTTGCAGGGGCCTCCTACGCACAAAGGATAGCACCGTTTGACCGACTGGCCGGACAGTGGTCAGGGTCGGGGACAATCGAGCTATCCAACGGCTCACATGAAACGATCAGATGCCGCGCAGCTTATGACGTTTTGCGCGAACATAGCAAACTTCAGCTCAACATCCGATGCGCCAGCGAGGGCGCCAACTTTGACCTACGTGCCAGCGCAGATTACTCCGCCGGTGCGATTTCAGGCTATTGGAGTGAATCGTCACGCGGCGCCTCCGGAACAATCTCGGGCAGAGCGGAAGGTGACCGTTTCCAGGTGGTAGCCAGGGCGGCATCGTTCGTGGCTACACTGACGCTGGTAACCCACGGCGGGCGGCAAACTGTCTCAATCAGGTCGCAGGATCCTCAATCCACCATCAAAGCCGTCTCGGTAAATCTCAGGCGTACAAGCTAAAGCACTTTCGTTCTATTTGACTGGCGATCGCAGCAAGGAGTGCCGTGACAAACGACGCACGACCTGGCTCAGGAACATTGCGATCGGCCGCAACATGAACAGGTCCGCTATCAGTGCCGCCACCATCGCAAAAGCGCTGAGCCAGCCGAACAGCCGAAGTGACGGCAACCCTGAGAGTACCGTCATGGCGAGACCACAGGCCAGCACGGCCGATGTGAGGATCAAGGGCGGTCCGACCAGAATAGTGGCGCGTTCGACGCCGACCGCAGGGTCGGGATCAATGTCCTCGATCTGCAGGCGATTGAGAAAGTGAATGGTCGCGCTCAACCCAAGGCCGAACGATACCGTCAACGCGATGACGCTCGCAAATTGCAGGCCCTGACCGGTCAGAAGCAAAATGCTTCCGGCAAGCACGATCGGAAAAAGTCCCGGCAATATGCTGATAAGCATGACGACAGGTGACCAGAAGGCAAGGCCGATAAATGCCGCCACAAAGACGATTTCAATCGTGAGGCCTCTGCTCAGCTTGTCGATCATCAGGGCACTGTTGCGGGCCGAGATAACCGAGAGGCCCGTGACCGCGATCTTGTAACCAGGGTATTTCTTTCGCACGCTGTCGAGTTCCTGGTCCGCACGATCGACAATGGGCAATAGTTGGCTGGCGTCAGAATCCGGTACCCGGCCGCTAATGATGACCGCATCCTGCTCCGCTGAAATGAATCGACGGGTCAGGTAGGGCGGCAGCAGATCGACGTACTCCTTCAGCGTTTCGAGGTCGCTTTTGTTCATCTTCTCGGCAAGCCAACGCCGCAAGGTCTCCAATGACCACACATTGCCGACGCCGCGTTGGCGTTCGAGCAAGGCGTGCACGTCGGCAATTACCGCCAGCGATTCGGGCGCATAGAGCGATGCGCCTTTCGGAAATTGGATATAAACCTCGAACGGGTTTGCTCCTGTCAACTTAACATCGAGGCGTTCGCTGGCTTGAACGGCGCGCTGTCGGTCCGGCACCTGGTCCGCGAGACGATAGCGCGCCTGAAGCTGGGCGTAGCCGAGCGACAACAGGACGACGACAATGAGGCTGATCGCGGAATAGAGTCCCGGCCGAGCCACCATCCGCACCGCGATCCAGCCGCAAAATCTGCGCAGAACGTTCAGTGCAGTGTCCATGTTCCGGACGCCCGCCACGAATTCGGCCTCGTTGCGGATCAGCAGCACGCCAAGCAACGGCAGACCCATCAAAACAGCGAACAGTGCGACCGTTACTGCCACCAGGCCGGCCTCGCCGAACGTGCGAACGAGGTCCGACTCCGAGAACTGCAAGGCAATAAATGATACGCCCGCCGTCGCGTGCGTCAGTACGCAGGCCGGCCCGACGATGAGAAGGGCATTACGAAAGGCAGTAACCTTATCGTCGCCTGCCAGCAGGCGATCGCGAGCGGCAAAGGTAAGCTGCATGCTGTCGGAAAAACTGATGACCATGATCAGTGGGGTCATCACGTTCAAAAACATGTTCAAACTGAACCCGAACCATCCAAGTGCGCCGAGTGCGAGAAGAATGGCGATGAGCGGCGGACCGGCGGCGATAATCATGAACGAGACGCGGCGAAAGAACATGATCGCGATGAGACAACCGACCACGAAACCGAGCGTGTTATAGACCAAGCGGTCTCGCTGGATCGCGGTGCGAATCTCATGTTGCATCACCGGGACACCGGACAGCTCACCTTTTAATCCGGTGCCTTCCAGATGGGTCCTGACTTCGTTGCGGACCTCATCGACTATCTTGCCGAGACGATCCGGTCCGGTGGCGCTGGGCTCCAAGGCCAGCACCATTAATGTCAGCTTGCCGTCTGGCGACAGCATCTTGTCGCGAATGATTTCGTTCGACATCACCCGCTTCACGAGCGCTTGATATTCGGCGCCTTCCGGCAGCGGGTTGGGAAACAGGGGAGGCGGGATTTGTCCGTCCTTGGGCGGCTCGCGCGCGGAAAAAATCGAAATCAGGCCCCGTGTGCCATCGATCAGCTGCAGCTCGATGGCCAGTTCACGCAGTTTTTCGAGGGACGATCTTTCCAGTAACCGGTCTCCCTCGATCACAATCAGAATATCAAATTCGTTCGAGGGAAATCGGCGCGTAACCTCTTCGTAAGTGCGGAACTCTTCAGTATCGGATCGAAATAGCTGGCTAAGCGAATCGTCGACCTTCACGCGCGCGAAACCGAATGCCGCTATGATGCTGAGTACAACGAAGACGGTCGCGCACAACATTCGGTGCGACAGGGCGTAAAATCCAAGGCGCTCAATTCCCAGTGCAAGATTGCGCGGCTTTATGGCGCGTGGCTGGTCTGGCGAGACGCTGTCAGATGGCGGAAGGCTGCTCACTGATCCCCCGGTGGAGCTGCGATAGAAAAATGATGGACTGCCGAATGAAAAATTGCCACTAGGCGAAGGATGAATATTCCTCCACGTTTGATCGGCCCGTCGTGGAACGGCCGGTTTTACCCCATCGCCGCTCGATATAGTCGATGACCATCTGCTTGAAGTCGGCGGCGAGGGTGGGCCCGCGCAGGGTGGCGGCCTTCTTGCCGTCGATGAACACCGGGGCGGTCGGCTGCTCGCCGGTGCCGGGCAGCGAGATGCCGATGTCGGCGTGCTTGGATTCGCCGGGCCCGTTCACGATGCAGCCCATCACCGCCACGTTGAGCGTCTCCACCCCGGGATAGCGCGTCTTCCACTCCGGCATCGATGAGCGGATGAAGCCCTGGATGTCGGCGGCAAGCTCCTGGAACGTGGTCGAGGTGGTGCGCCCGCAGCCGGGGCAGGCGGCAACCCGCGGCACGAAGGTGCGCAAGCCCATGGTCTGCAACAATTCCTGCGCCACCTGAACCTCGCGCGTGCGATCGCCAGCGGGCTCGGGCGTGAGCGAGATGCGGATGGTGTCGCCGATGCCCTGCTGCAGCAAAACCCCCATGGCCGCCGCCGAGGCCACAATGCCCTTCGAGCCCATGCCGGCCTCGGTCAGCCCGAGATGCAGCGCGTAGTCGCAGCGCCGCGCCAGCTCGCCATAGACCGCGATCAGGTCCTGCACCGCCGAGACCTTGGCTGAGAGGATGATGCGGTTTTTGGCCAGCCCGAGCTCTTCCGCCCGCTGTGCCGAGCCGAGCGCCGACTGCACCATCGCCTCGTGCATCACCACGCGCGCATCGCGCGGGCTCGTCGATTTGGCG
Source organism: Pseudolabrys sp. (assembly GCA_036820945.1). GTDB lineage: Bacteria > Pseudomonadota > Alphaproteobacteria > Rhizobiales > Xanthobacteraceae > Pseudolabrys. Next base: position 12,808 of record DAISKM010000003.1, on the reverse strand, counting down.
TTCTCGTCCATCAGCCGCGTGAGCAACTCCTGGTCGAGCGAGCCCCAGTTGGCGCCGATGCGCACCGGCTTCTCGTACTTGAGCGCCATCTCGATGATGGCGGAAAACTGCCGATCCTTCTTGTCCTTGAAGCCGACATTGCCGGGATTGATGCGGTATTTGTCGAGCGCTTCCGCGCAGCCGGGATGATCGGCCAGAAGCTTGTGCCCGATATAATGGAAGTCGCCGACCAGCGGCGCGCTCACGCCGAGCTTGAGCAGGCGCTCCTTGATGCGCGGCACCGCGGCTGCCGCCTCGTCGCGGTCAACCGTGATGCGCACGAGCTCGGAGCCGGCACCCGCCAATGCAGCAACCTGCCGCGCCGTTGCCTCGACATCGGCGGTGTCGGTGTTGGTCATCGACTGCACGACAATCGGCGCTCCGCCGCCGACCGTGACGCCGCCAATACTCACCGCGACCGTTTTGTGGCGTTGCGCGCTCGTACTCATGACCTTTCAGCACCAACCGTGTGCCAGACAGATATAGCAGGATGATCGCAGGCGAAAGTCCCCCATTTGCCTGATTCCTAGGCCCGATTCACCAGCACCAGTCCTGTAGCAACCAGCGCCACGGCCGCCGCGAAGGCAGGCGTCAATGGATCGCCAAGCACCAGGTGGCCTGCAGCGACGCCGAACAAGGGCGTCAGAAAGGTGAAAGCTGAAAGCCGGCTCGCCGAATACCGAGCAACGAGTGCAAACCAGATGACAAAGGTGACGCTGACGACCCAGACGGTTTGATAAGCCATCGACCCGATGGCCACCGCCGACGGCACGTGTGTGATGCGTTCGCCAAGGAGGATGGCCGCGATCGCCATGACCGGTGCTGAAACGACAAGCTGATACAACATGACTTTTTCGGCCGAAATTCGGGTGAGCGGGCTTGCTTTGATCGTCAAGGTAGTTGCGGCCCAGAACAGCGCAGCACCCACCATCATCACATCACCGATAAGCTGTCTTGGATCCGTCGCCGGTGTAGGCACGCCGAACGCGATGACCATACCGATGAAGGACAGACTAAGGCCGAGCCACTGGGCAGGCTTGAAACGATCTGCGGGCAATACAATACGCGCACCAAGGACGACGAAGAACGGCGCAAGATATATGAATAACGTCGCGCGCGAAGCCGTGGTGTAGAGTAGACCTTGAAAGATCAGAATGAATTCGACAGCGAACAAAATTCCTGCGGCAATCCCGAACCACAAAGTGCCGTCGCGCTTGAAGAGCCCAATGCCGCGCAGCTGACAGTACGCCGAGATCAACAGCGCCGCGACAGCCGATCGGACTGCAGCTTGCGTCACCGGAGGGATGTCATGAATTGCAAGCTTGGTTGCGACCTGGTTAAAGCCCCATGACAGGCACAACACAACCACAATGCTGGCCGCAAGCGCGTCAAGCGGGCGCGTGGTCGATGTGTAGGACTTCGAGGACAATGGAGAGGCATTCCGGCGCGTGGCGCCACATTCCTACCGTACCGACTTAAGGATGTCATGGCCGACGTTCGCCGGTGATGACAAACTTGTCACGCCGCCTTGCAATGCGCGCAGATGCCGGAGATCTCGATAACGGGTGTCTTGGGTGAAAAGCCGGCCGCGCGCGATGCGCTCTTGATGGTGTCGGCAACCGCGGCTGAAGCAGCCTCGCCAACCGCGCCGCATTTTTCGCAGATGAGGAACACGACCGGATCGGCGCTTTCGTGATTGTGCACGCAGGCGATGAAGGCATTCCGGCTTTCGATGCGGTGCACGAGCGCCTGCTCGCGCAGAAAATCAAGCGCACGATAGATGGTGATCGGCGCGGGCCTGGCGCCAGGCACGCTCAGGCGGTCGATCAGCTCATAAGCGCCGAGCGGCTGGTGGCTGGCCAAAAGCGCCTCCAGCACCTGCCGCCGGATCGGCGTCAGTCGCTCTTTTCGTGCAGCACAGATCGTTTCGGCGTGAGCAATAGCGTCGCTCGCACACCGTTCATGATCATGATCCGGCTTCGGAAATACGGCGCGTGCAAATGGTTTGCTGGCCAAGGAACCTTCCGCCTTCGACACAAGTCTAACGTCAAACCGCTCCAAACCCTACGCGCCGAACATATATATTGCACTGCAACAAAAATAGAGGCAGGTTCCGCCCGCGCTCCTAAACCCCCGTTCGCTGCCCACCAAATGAGGACCGCATGCTGAAAGGCAAGACCGCGCTGATTACCGGCTCGACATCGGGCATCGGGCTCGCAACAGCCCGCACCCTCGCCCAGGACGGCGCCAACGTCATCCTCAATGGCTTTGGCGACAGGGCCGAGATCGAAAAGCTGCGCGCCGGAATCGAGAAGGACTTTGGCGTCAAGGCCCGTTACTCGGCGGCCGACATGACCAAGCCGACCGAAATCGCCGATATGGTGCGCGCAGGCGAAAAAGAATTCGGCGCGATCGATGTGCTGGTGAACAACGCGGGCATCCAGCACGTGGCGAACATCGAGGATTTCCCGATCGAGAAATGGGACGCGATCATCGCCATCAACCTGTCCTCGTCGTTTCACACGATCCGCGCCGTGGTCCGCGGCATGAAGTCGCGCAAGTGGGGACGCATCGTCAACATCGCGTCGGCGCACGGTCTCGTCGCGAGCGTCCAGAAAGTCGCCTACGTGGCGGCCAAGCATGGCCTCGTTGGCCTTACAAAGGTGGTCGCGCTCGAAACCGCCAACGGCGGCATCACCTGCAATGCCATTTGCCCCGGCTGGGTGCTCACTGAACTGATCAAGCAGCAGATCGAGACGCGGGCCAAGGCCAACAATCAATCGTTTGATCAGGCGAAAGTGTCGCTGTTGTCGGAAAAGCAGCCGATGCTCGAATTCACCAAGCCCGAAAGCGTCGGCGCCCTTGCCGTGTTCCTCTGCAGCGATGCCGCTGCAACGATTACCGGCTCTGCCTATTCGATCGACGGCGGCTGGGTGGCACAGTGATCCAGTTTCTTTCGCGCGCCTTTGGCGTCGACAAGCCGGAAAAGCCGAAAGCGGGCAAGCACATCAACCTCGCCTTGCAGGGCGGGGGCGCGCTTGGCGCCTTCACCTGGGGCGTGCTTGACCATCTCCTCGAGGATGGCCGGCTGACGATCGAAGGAATTTCCGGTACCTCGGCCGGTGCGGTCAACGCGATCATGCTTGCCGACGGGCTGGCGCGCGGTGGTCCGGACGAAGCGCGCAAGCGGCTTGCCGATTTCTGGCGCGCGGCAAGCCTTGGCGGAAATCTACCAGAAGTGCAGCGGCGCGCAGTCGATCGGCTGTTTTCGTTCTGGCCGATCGAAGACACGCCAGTGGGCCTCTGGATGCAGGCGCTCACGCGCTATCTGTCGCCGTACGACTTCAATCCGCTCAACATCAATCCGCTGAAGGATTTGATCGAACGCTTCGTTGATTTCAACGCCGTGCGCGCCTGCAAGGATCTGCAATTGTTCGTCTCCGCCACCAATGTCAGGAGCGGACAGCTCCATGTGTTCAGGCGCGAGGAAATGACTGCGGACATGATCGTCGCCTCGGCCTGCCTGCCGCATCTGTTTCGCGCTGTCGAGATCGACGGAGAGCATTATTGGGATGGAGGCTACGTGGGCAATCCGGCGCTCTATCCGTTGGTTGGCGCCACGCAGACCGAAAACCTGCTGCTGGTTCAGATCAATCCAGTTCGCCGCAAGCAGGTGCCGAAATCGCAGAATGAGATCATGGCGCGCATCAACGAGATCACTTTTAATTCCTCTCTGATGTCGGAATTACGCGGCCTTACCTTTGTCGGCAAGCTGATCGACGAGGGCAGGTTGCCGCGCGGCACCGGCGCGGGGCAATACCGTCGTATCAATCTGCATCGTGTTGCGCTCACTGGGGCAGCGCAGACACTTGACGCCGCCAGCCGACTCCACACTGATTACGATTTCTTCGAGATGTTGCGCACCAACGGCAAGCGCGCCGCTCGGCGCTTCCTTGATGCGCATTACGACGACATCGGCGCGCGCTCGACCGTCGATTTTGAGGCTGTGGCGCCCGAAGCCGCGAGCGCGTGATATAATCGGGCATGACGGAACTAGCCGCCGAGATCGGTCAGAGCATTCTCGAGGTCATTGTCGCCGACATCACCACGCTTGATGTCGATGCGATCGTGAATGCGGCGAACCGCGCCCTGCTGGGCGGTGGTGGCGTCGACGGCGCGATCCACCGCGCCGCCGGGCCGGAGTTGCTGGAAGAATGCCGCGCCCTCGGCGGCTGCAACACCGGCTCAGCCAAGATCACCCGCGGGTACCGTTTGAAAACCAGGCACGTCATCCACGCCGTCGGACCTGTATGGGCCGGTGGTGGCAAGAACGAAGAGGCCCTGCTGGCGGGCTGTTACCGCACCGCCCTCGATTTGGCCGCCGCCAGCCGTTTGACATCGATCGCATACCCGGCGATCTCGACAGGCGTCTATCGCTTTCCAGCCGAACTTGCCGCGCGCGTCGCGGTCGGTACCGTTGCGGCCGAGATCGCCGCCCGGCCGCGCGGCATGACGCGAGTGATCTTCTGCTGTTTCGCGCCGGAGAGTGCCGAGCATCACAAGAATGCGTTTGCGGAACTGGGGCTGGTCTAAGCCGCCATCCATTCGTCTCCGCGCAAATTAGACGTCATGCCCGGCAGTCTCACCGAGCCTAAGGAGCATGTTCCGAGCGAATGCATCAGCAACGTCATGGCCGGGCTTGTCCCGGCCATCCACGTCGTTGCTTGGGTAACTCCGAGAAGACACAGGGCCGGGCATGACCAGCGCCGGCGAAATAAACAATTTGTGGGCAGCAATCAAACCCTCGGCTCGACATCCAGCCGCACGATCCAGTTTTCCAATCCCTGCTTCACCGCCGGATAAAGTTTCAGAACCTCGGGATCGTGACCCGGTACAATGTGGTGACGCGACGAGGCGAGCTTCTGCAGCGTCTTGTAGCCCTCGAGAGTATCACCGACGCTGTAGGTTATCGGAAACACGCGGCCTTCATCGATATGCGAATAGAGATGCGCGCTGTCGGAGGCGACAACGACATAGCCGCGTCTGGTCTTGACGCGCACGCATTGTAAGCCTTTCGAGTGTCCTCCGATCTTGTGTACCGTGATGCCGGGTGCGAGCTCGTCGACACCATCGTGAAATTCGACGCGATAGGTAAATACCTTGCGCACCATTGCCAGCACATCGCTTTCGCTGAACGGAATTCGCAACATCTGGTGGCACATGCAGCGACCGGTGGCGTAGGCCATTTCGGTATCCTGAATGTGGTAGCGCGCATTCGGAAACAGGTCGTAGTTGCCGGCGTGATCCCAATGCATGTGGGTAGCGATGACGTGATCGACCTTGTCGGGCTGCAAGCCGAGTGCCTTTATGCCGTCGCCCACCGGGTGAGTGATCTTTCGCGCGCGTTCCTTCGCGGCAGCCTCATCGAAGCCTGTGTCGCATACAAAGGTGCCGTGCGGCCCCTGAATGACCCAGACGTAGTAGGCAATCGACGTCATCTCGTCGTGAGGATCGCCGAAGATATAATTCTCGGAACGCTTGCGCGCGTGAGTGCCGTAACAGATAGCGTAGACTTCGTGGACGTCGCCGTTCATGCCTTTTTCTCCGAACCCACAATGATCCCCGCGCGTCGCTCGATCATCTTAACAATTGCCGTGAAATCGGTATCCCCGCCGAATTCGGAGTTGGTCGTTTCCCACTGATGGAGCACCGCGCGCATCACGGCATCGGGTACGTCCAGCGCTTTCGCTTCCTCAGCGCACAGCCGAACGTCCTTGAGCATGAGACCGGTGGCGAAGCCGTAGTTGAAAGTTCGTGGCAACACCGATTGCGGAAATTTTCCATCCGAGGCGGTGGTTCGACCTGACCCGGCATTGATGACGTCAATCATCACCGCCGCATCGAGGCCCGCCTTCACGCCCATCGCCACCGCTTCCGAGGTCGCCGCCATTGCTGTGGCGGACAGGAAGTTATTTGCGAGTTTCATGGTCTGCGCCATGCCGGGCTTCTCGCCGATTACGAACACCCTGCCGAAGACCGCGAGCACGTCCTTCATCATCTCAATTTCCGGCTTGGGACCCGAGACCATCACCGCCAGCGTGCCCTTGCCGGCACCGCCGCCGCCGCCGCTCACTGGACAATCGATCTGCACGATATTTTTCTTTGCCGGCGCCGCGGCGATTTTTGCCGCGACGCGCGAACCTGTGGTCGACAGATCGATGAATCGCTTGATGCGCTTGCCATGGATAACCCCTCCCTCCCCGATGGCGACCTTTTCGGAAATCTGCAGCGACGGCAGGCTGGCCATCACGGTCTCGACCCGGTCAGCAACATCGGCCGGCGAGGATGCGAGTTGCGCGCCGAGGGCAATAAGGGGCGTCACGGCGTCGTTGCGCGTGTCGTAAACGACCAGCTTGTGCCCCGCCTCGATCAGACGCCGAGCCATCGGCTGTCCCATGTTCCCCAATCCGATAAAGCCGATCTCCATGTCCTTGCCTCTGCTGTGCGCTTTTTTAGGAGGGCGACTTTGCCCGACGGCCAAGCGCGCGTCACCGGCGCGCGAGCCGGATAACTGCCCTGCAAAAATCACATATTGTTGCTTATTATAAGTTTGAGGCTGTCGCGATCGACTGATCCTATTTCAGGAACTCTCTCCGGATCAGCTCGGTGTGTTCGCCCAGCGCCGGGATCGGGCCATAGGCGCGCTCCTCGCCCGCACGCAGGGGAGCCGGGGCCGGCATGCTCACCGGCCCGCTCGGTGCACCGACGGTGATCCGCCGCAAGTGAGCGTGTTTGGACAGCAGCTCCCAGTCATTAACGCGCGCGAAGGCTATCTCGGCTGATTCCAGTTTATCGATCAGCGCTTCGACATCGTAGCACGCGAAACTCGCGGCAACCTTTGCGTCCGTGTCGGCCCGATTTTCCACCCGTTTCGGATTCGTGGCGAATTTTGGATCTTTCCCTAGCGTGGCATTGCCCAGCACTTTCTCTGCCAGCACCCGCCATTCGCGATCGTTCTGAATGGCGATCAGAATGTCGGCGCCATCGCGGCTCTTGAATACGCCATAAGGCGCGATCGCTGCGTGGGCCAGACCGATGCGCTTGAAGGGTACGCCGCCTTCCCCATGCAGCAGCGGCACCGTCATCCATTCAGCCATGGCATCGAACATGGATACGGAAATCTCGGTGCCTTGGTTCGTTTTGGCCCTCGCGACCAGCGCTTCGAGAATGGCCTCGTAAGCATTGAGGCCTGCGGCGATGTCGACAATCGACACGCCAACGCGCGCGGGCGCTTCGGACCCGCCAGTCACCGACGAGACCCCGGATTCCGCCTGGATCAGAAGATCGTAGGCCTTGCGCTGGGCGTAAGGGCCGCTCTCGCCGTAACCCGAAATGGAACAGCAAATGAGCCGTGGATAGTTCTTCCGCAGCCGAGTCATCGCGAAGCCGAGCTTGGCGATCGCGCCGGGCTTGAGGTTCTGCACGAAGACGTCGGCCTTTGCCACCATCGCTTCGAGCAGCGCCTTGTCGTCAGGCTTGGCCAGATCGAGCACAACCGACTGCTTGCCGCGATTGAGCCAGACGAAATTGGCGCTTTCGCCATGGACGACGTGGTCGTAGTCGCGCGCGAAATCGCCTTCCGGCCGTTCGATCTTGATCACCCGAGCGCCCGCATCGGCGAGACGGCAGGTACATTGCGGCGCCGCCACCGCTTGCTCGACCGAGACGACGAGGAGCCCTGAAAGCGGGAGCATGGTTACCTCTCCCCGCTTGCGCGGAAAGGTAAAACCCCGCGCGTCAACAACAGGCTTTCAAGCGGAAGCGTCATCTCAATACGATCGCGGCAAGCCGAGAACATGCTCGGCCAGATACGACAGGATCAGGTTGGTCGAGATCGGTGCGACCTGATAAAGCCGCGTCTCGCGGAACTTGCGCTCGATGTCGTATTCTTCGGCAAATCCGAACCCGCCGTGCGTCTGCACGCACATATCGGCGGCGGCCCAGGACGCATCGGCCGCCAGCAGCTTGGCCATATTGGCTTCCGCGCCAATGTCTTCACCGGCATCGTATTTGCGCGCCGCCTCATGCACCATCAGTTCGGCGGCACGCATCTGCGCATAAGCGCGCGCGATCGGAAACTGCACGCCCTGGTTCTGACCAATCGGACGGTCGAACAGCTCGCGGTCCTTGGCGTATTGGGTGGCTTTGGCGATGAACCACTTGGCGTCACCAATGCATTCGGCCGCGATTAGGATGCGTTCGGCATTCATTCCAGACAGGATGTAGCGAAAACCCTGGCCCTCTTCGCCGATCAGATTCTCCGCCGGCACGCGCAGATCATCGAAGAAGATCTGGGTCGTGGCATGATTCATCATTGTGCGGATCGGGTTGATGGAGATGTTGGCACCTTGTGCGAGCCGCATATCCACCAGAAATACCGAGAGGCCCTCGGTCCGCCTCTTCGTCTGCTCCTTTGGCGTCGTCCGCGCCAGCAAGAGCATCAGGTCGGAGTGCTCGGCGCGCGAAGTCCAGATTTTCTGACCATTGATGACGTAATGATCGTTGCCTTCGCGCCGCGCCATGGTGCGCAGCGAAAGCGTATCGGTGCCCGACGTCGGTTCGGTAACGCCAAAGGCCTGCAGGCGAAGTTCGCCGCTCGCGATCAGCGGCAGATAACGTTCTTTCTGCGCCTTGCTTCCATGACGCAGGATCGTGCCCATGGTGTACATCTGCGCATGACAGGCGGCGCCATTGCCGCCGGACGCGTGCACCTCTTCCAGAATGGCCGCTGCCGCACCCAGATTGAGGCCGCTACCCCCGTATTCCTCAGGGATCAACGCAGCGAGATAGCCGGCTTTGGTGAGTGCGGCGACAAATTGGGTCGGATAAGCGCGCTCACGATCGAGCGCGCGCCAATATTCGCCGGGGAACTTGGCGCACAATGCACGCACGCCGGCGCGTACATCGGAAAATTCATCCTCGGCTGCGCGCTTTTTCATAAATCGTCTTCACTCGCATGCTCGGCACTCGGGTCCTGCCTTCGGCCGGCCCGAGCTCAAGCCTTGTGCCGGGCATCCACGTCTTCTCTTACGCTAGTTGTAAAGACGTGGATGGCGGGGACAAGCCCGGCCATAACAAAATCAGATCGGGTCCCAGTTGAACACGTCTTCCGAGCGTTCCAGCGGGGTAAACGAGGTCGCCATGGCCGCTTTAAGCTCGACGGCAATGCCCTTCGGGGTCCATCCCTCGGCGCGGTGAATCGTTTTGATCGGCCGCGGCTGGTTGAACAGATAGATTTCGTTGTTGCGAACGGAAAAGATCTGCCCGGTGATGTCCGCTGCCGCATCGGAGCAAAGATACACCGCAAGCGGCGCGATCTTCTCCGGCGTCATACGCTGAAACGCTTCGATGCGCCGGTTGTCCTTTTCCGATTGTGCCGGAATCGATTCAATCATGCGCGTGAAGGCGAACGGCGCGATGCAGTTCGAACGAACATTGAAGCGCGCCATATCGAGCGCGATGCCTCGTGACAAACCCATGATGCCGAGCTTGGCGGCCATGTAATTCGCCTGGCCGAAATTTCCGACAAGCCCCGAAGTCGACGTCATATGGACGAAAGCGCCCGAGCCCTGCTCGCGAAAAAGCGGCGCGACCGCACGGCTCATGTTGAAAGAGCCGTTGAGGTGCACGTCGATCACATCGGACCAGTCCGACCAGCTCATCTTGTGAAAGATGACATCGCGCAATATGCCCGCGTTGTTGACAAGAATGTCGATGCGACCGAAGGCATCGAGCGCCGCTTTAACGATGACCTCCGTGTTTTTCGGTTCGGTTATCGAGAGCGTCGAGGCTATAGCCTGGCCTCCGGCTTTCTCGATAGTCCGCACGACATCTTGCGCCGGACCTGCATCGGAACCGTCGCCTTGCAGGCTGGCGCCGATATCGCACACCACCACGCGCGCGCCTTCCTCGGCGAGCAGCATGGCAATGCCGCGTCCAATCCCGCGACCACCCCCGGTAACGATAGCGGTCTTGCCTTTGACGATGTCCGGCATGCGAAATCCAACTCTGCAATTAAACCCGTTCGTCCCCGCGAAATCTGGGACCCATTCTTATCCTATGCCGCTGGATTCCCGCTTCGCGGGAATAGACGGAGTGGTGTGCACCCTAGCCCCAAATTTCCTCAGCCAGCTCGACAATCATCCTCAGCTTCGCCCACTGCTCTTCTTCCTCCAGGACGTTGCCCTCCTCGGTCGAGGCAAAGCCGCATTGAGGCGAGAGGCTCAGCTGATCGAGCGAAACAAATTTGGTTGCTTCCTCGATGCGGCGATGAATCTCGTCTCTAGGCTCGAGTCGCCCGCTTTTTGAGGTGACCAGACCGAGAACAACGGTCCGGTCCTTCGGCAGCATTCGCAATGGTTCGAAGCCTCCGGCGCGCGCGGTGTCGTACTCCATGAAGAAGCCATTGACCTTGATCTTGTTGAACAGGATTTCCTGCACGGCTTCGTAGCCGCCCGCGCCCATGTAGGTAGATTTATAATTGCCGCGGCACATGTGCATGGTGATCGTCATGTCGGGCGGAATGTCCGACATCGCGATGTTGATGAGATCGCCATACAACTCGCCAAGCCTTTCCGGATCATCGCCACGGTCTTTCATGGTCTGCCGATATTTTGGATCGCACAGCATGGCGATGAATACTTCATCAAGCTGGAGATAACGGCAGCCGGCATCGGCGAAGGCGCGCACCGCTCTCCTGTAGGCCTGCCCGAGATCATCGAAAAACTTGTCCAGCGTTGGATAAACCTTCGCATCGATTGGTGTGGGCATCGGCCGGCCATAGGCCGCCGATGGGGCGGGAATCGTGATTTTCGGCGTGCGCTTGGTGTGGGCGGCGACGAACTTGAAGTGCTCGATCATGGGGTGGCCGGAAAAGGCGATCTTGCCGGTCACCTTGAGACCTTCGTTGCGTGTCGTCACGCCCGCGAAAGCGATACCGGTATCCATCACGTGTTTCTCGATGCCGTCGAGACCCCAGAGGAAATCCAGATGCCACCAGGAGCGGCGGAATTCGCCATCGGTGATCGACTGCAGGCCGACCTCTTCTTGTTTCCTGATAACGCGCTCGATCTCGCGGTCCTCGATCTCCTTTAGCTGCGCCGGGGAAATTTCGCCCCGAGCGCGCTGCTCGCGCGCTTTCTTCAAAGCGGCCGGCCGGAGCAGGCTGCCGACATGATCGGCGCGGAATGGCGGCTTGTTGCGTCGTGACATTCTTCTTCCTCCTCAGCCGTTCGTCTCTGCGAAAGCGGGGACCCGGCGGATTCCCGCTTCGCGGGAATGAACGGATCAATGTTAGCTTGTCCCCCAAACCTCGTCGGCTAGTTCCACAATCATCCGCAGCTTCTCCCACTGCTCTTCCTCGGCGAGAAGATTTCCCTCCTCGGTGGAAGCGAAGCCGCATTGCGGCGACAGACACAATTGCTCCAGCGGCACATACTTTGCGGCTGCGTCGATACGGCGCTTGAGAACGTCCCTTGATTCAAGCCGCCCCGATTTCGACGTGACAAGTCCGAGCACCACCATCTTGCCCTTGGGCACGAAGCGCAGCGGCTCGAACCCGCCGGCGCGGTCGCTGTCGTACTCCATGAAATAGCCGTGCACCCTGGTCGCATTAAACAGGATCTCCGCGACCGGCTCATATCCACCTGTTGCGACAAACGTCGATTGAAAATTGCCGCGGCATAGATGCATGGCGATTGTCATATCCGAAGGAACATCCGAGATCGCGGCATTGATCATGCCGGCATAGACCATGGGAAGTTTTTCGGGGTCATCACCGCGGGCGGCAACCTGCGCGCGCAGATTTGGATCGCAGAGATAGGCGAGGTTCACTTCGTCGAGCTGCAGATAACGGCAACCCGCATCGGCGAAAGCGCGAATGGCCAGACGGTAGGTCTGGCCGAGATCGCGATAGAACTCGCTCATGTCGGGATAGATCGATTCCGGCACTGCTTCCCGGCCATATCGAAAATGCAGCGACGATGGCGAGGGGAGTGTCATTTTAGGCACTACCCGCGCACGAGCCTTTGTAAATCGAAAGTGCTCGAGCATCGGATGGCCGGAAAATGTGCCGAGCTTTCCGTTCACTCGCAACATCATGGGTTTCGGATTGACGCCCTGAAACTTGATCTTGCGCTCGCCCAGGTAAGCTTCGACCCCGGGCAGCGCTCCAAGAAAATCGTAGTTCCAGAACGCGCGCCGGAATTCGCCGTCAGTGACAGCCTGAAGTCCGATGTCTTCCTGTCTGCTGATTGTGGCCGCGATCTCGCGATTCTCGATCGCCTTGAGTTCATCGGCGTCGATTTCGTTTCTTTCCCGTCTGGCACGAGCTTCTTTCAGGGGTTTGGTGCGCAATAGACTGCCGACATGGTCGGCGCGGAACGGTGGTGTCTGACGTCTAGCCATTCAGTTTTCCGGCAAGTTCTTCCCCCACACCTCCTCCGCCAGCTCAACGATCATCCGAAGTTTCGCCCACTGCTCGTCTTCCGCAAGCACATTGCCTTCTTCGGTCGACGCGAACCCGCATTGCGGCGACAGGCAAAGCTGATCGAGCGCGACATATTTGCTGGCTTCATCGATCCTGCGCTTGATATCGTCTTTCGCTTCCAGCCGGCCGGATTTCGACGTGACGAGCCCCAGCACGAGGTGCTTCTTGCCTTTGGGAAAATGGCGCAACGGCTCGAAGCCGCCGGCACGCTCGGTATCGTAT
>DAISKM010000002.1:0-26205 GCA_036820945.1 Pseudolabrys sp. | reverse complement strand
CAGTCAAATCGCGCATCACCACTATCATTTCCGGCGGCACCGGCTCAGGCAAGACGACCATGCTCAACGCCTTGTCGGCGTTTATCTCGGAAAAGGAACGCCTGCTGACAATCGAGGACGCCGCCGAATTGCAGCTGCAACAGCCGCACGTCGGCCGCATGGAAACGCGGCCGCCGAATATCGAAGGCAAGGGTGAGATCCGGCAGCGCGAGCTGGTCAAGAACGCCCTTCGTATGCGTCCGGACCGCATCATCCTGGGGGAATGCCGCGGCGAAGAAGCTTTCGACATGCTGCAGGCCATGAACACCGGTCACGAAGGGTCGATGGCCACCATCCACGCCAATACGCCGCGCGATGCCATCTCGCGCCTTGAGCAAATGATAGGCATGGCCGGCCTGCCAATGACTGTCGCCTCAATCCGCAGCCAGATCGCCAATGCGATCCAGCTCATTGTGCAGCTTCAACGCCAGTCGGACGGCAGGCGCAAGGTCACCTCCATTGCCGAAGTCACCGGTCTGGAAGGCGATATCATTCAGATGCAGGAAATCTTCAAGTTTGTGCGGACTGGCAACGGTCCCGACGGTACCGTGCAAGGACATTTTCAGGCGACCGGCGTGCGTCCCCGCTTCCTGGGCCATCTCGCCAACCAGGGGATCAAGATCCCCGGCAACTATTTCGATCCCTCGCAGCCGCTCTGAACGGCCATGTTCAACTTCGATCCCATTTACCTCGTATATCTGCTGATCGGCGTATCAGCAGCGATGTTCGCCGAGGGCCTGTATCTCCTGGTGTTCAACAACGCGTCCTATCGCAAGAACATCAATCGCCGGCTCAAGGTGATGGACGGGAAAACCGATCGCGAAAGCGTGCTCGTGCAGCTGCGGCGCGAGCGCGGCCTCACCGGCAGCGGCGATTATCGGTTGCCGTTGGTCAGCCTAAACAAACTGCTGCTGCAGTCGGGCCTCACCATCGGCTTTGGCCGGCTGATCCTGTTCATCGTCATGGGCGCGACGGCTACGTTCGCCGCAATGATCGCATTTGAAGGCAACGCATTTCACGCGATTTTGGCGACGCTCTTTTCGGGCCTGGTATTGCCGCCGTTCGTGCTGAGGATCCTGCGCAATCGCCGGCAGAAGAAATTCAGCGCCCAATTTCCCGATGGCATCGACATCATCGTTCGATCGTTGCGGGCGGGTCATCCTGTCCCGATCGCGATTGCGATGGTGTCGAAAGAAATGCCCGATCCCATCGGCACCGAATTCGGCATGGTCTCCGACGAGCTCACCTATGGGTCCGACCTTGAGACCGCGATGCGGGCGGCAACCTCGGTGAAATTCTCGAAAACCTGTCATCCGTTATTCGTCAACGCTTCAAGATGCGACGAAAAATTCGCGCCTTGGCCGCCGAAGGCCGTGCTTCGGCGCTGATTTTGTCGTCGCTACCGATCGGAATGTTTGCGGTTATCCAGTTCCTGGTGCCGAACTTCTACGGCAGCGTTTGGAATGAAGATCTCACTAAAATCGCGCTTGCCTTGGCGGGATGCTGGATGGGCGTGGGGAATTTCATCATGTATCGCATGGTCAATTTCAGGATCTGACCATGGAGTCGATCGTCGCCGTATTCCAGGACATCTTGAGCGACAGCAACACCATCTTCATGGGGCTGCTGATATTTCTTGCAGTCGGGACGCTCGCATTCTCGCTGATGGCAGCCGTGCGCGTGCGCGGTGCCGTCAAGAAGCGCACCGCGCGCATCGTGAACGACGAAGAGCGCCGAGGCCACGGTCGCTCGCTTCAATATTCCAGTGCGAAAGCGCTCAGCAAGCTTATCGAGTATACGACCAAGCACTATTCGGAATCGAACCAGGAAAACATGAAGGTGCTGCGACGTCGGCTGATCCAGGCCGGCATTTACGATCCGCGCGGCGTCGCATTTTTCTTTATCGGTCGCACGGCTCTGGCGATCGGTCTGGCCGCTGCCATATTCATTGTGTTGCCATTGATAAAGCCGATCGGCGGTTCATTTTTCTGGTTGATGGTGGTGGCTGGCGGAATCGCCGGCTATATCGGCCCGAGCTTCTATGTCGATCGGCGAATTTCCGCGCGCACGCTCCAGCATCGATCAGGTTTTCCGGACTTTATGGACTTGCTCGTCGTGTGCGCGGATTCAGGCTTGTCGATGGAGGCTTCGCTCGAGCGCGTCGGAAAGGAACTGGGCCAGGGCTATCCGTCGCTCAGCGCCAATATCCATTTGACCAATCTTGAAATCCGCGCGGGTCGGCCCCTGAAGGACGCACTCGAGCATTTCGCCGATCGTCTTGCCTTGGAAGAAGCGCGCGCCTTCGCGACATTGATCAACCAGTCGATTGACCTGGGCTCGAGCATCACCGATGCGATGCGCGTTTACAGTGACGATATGCGTCACAAGCGACTCTCGCGCGCCGAGGAGAAAGCCTACGCCCTGCCAGCCAAGCTGGCGGTGCCAATGATGGTTTGCATCTTTCCGGTCCTGTTCGTGGTCATTCTCCTTCCGGTGATCGTCCGCCTCCATGTCGGAGGCTATTTCTGAGGCCGGCATGCTCGGCTCCGGCGGCGGTGGACCCCGCGTCCATGTACACCGACACACCGCCCGCCCAGTCTTGGTGAAGGTATTCTTAACCATCCTCCCCTAGCCTGACGGCGTTCTGTTACCGGCGGCTCCGCAAGGCGTTCGCATGCTTCTTGGAATTGCCCGAGGATTGACCGTCGCCGCAACCGCCCTGTGGTTGGCGGGATGCTCCACCTCCAACGGACTTTCCAATCTATTTGCCGCCAAGACGCCAGCCGAAGATGGCGCTTCGGCCCAGGCGAATGCCGAAAGCGTAGCGAGCGAACCAACGGAAACGCAGCCGTCATCGGATGAGGCAACGGGCACCGTTCAGACGCCAGGCCTGCCCCCAAGATCCGCAAAGGGCCTACTCGGAAGCGATCCATACGATGACCTGAGTCTCGGGAAGAAGCATTTCCGGGCGCATGACTACGGTCTGGCCGAGAAGCATTTCCGGCGCGCGGTCGAGTCCCACCCGCGCGACGCCGAAGCCTGGCTCGGCCTCGCTGCTTGCTACGATCGTTTACGGCGTTTCGATCTTGCCGACCGTGCCTACGGTCAGGCGGTTGGCATCCTCGGGCCAACGGTCGAGATCCTGAACAACCAGGGTTTTTCCTATATGTTGCGCGGGGATTACAAACGCGCGCACGCGGCGCTTGCAGCCGCCCGACGCAAAGATCCCGCCAACAAATATGTCCAGAACAATATCCGGCTTCTGGAAGAGAGCTATCGCAGGGGTAAGGGTATTGAGTAGCGCAGAAGATTCTGGCGCCTTCAACTCCATTCCACTCCCGAATAATATCTGACTAGCGGTGTTGATCGGAAATCGGCGGCCAGCCCAGCCGGCTGTTGTCGGCGGATTTTGTCGTCAATTTCCCGCGAAAAGGGAAGGCGTGCAGGGAGGGACCAGTAATGTCAACAGGGACTAGCAAATTTGTAATGTCGCGCCGCATGCTTTTGAAGGCGGGTGCGGCGCTCGGTGTCTTCCCTGCACCGCAGGTGCTCGCACAATCCTCGGAACCAATTAAGGTCGGTTTCCTTACGGTGCTCACTGGTCCGCTTGCTGCCGGAGGCAAGCAGCAGGAAGAGGGTGCAGCGCTGTTCCTTAAAGAACGCAACGGGATAATCGCCGGCCGCAAGGTAGAGCTGATTACGCAAGATACTGCCGGCAATCCGGCGCTCGCCAAGACCAAGCTTCAGGAGCTGGTCGAGCGTCACAGGGTAACAGTGTCGATCGGCCCACTGGCGACCAATGAAGCCATTGCAATGGATGGTTATGTTCGTGACACCAAGGTGCCGCTCATCACGACGACTTCGGCGGCCACCGTCGATCTGAAAAGTCATGCAGTGAACCCATGGGTGCTGCATGCTTTCGGCACGGCGCCGCAGGTCACGTATCCGTTGGGCGATTACGCGGCCAAGACACTTGGTTTCAAGAAAATTGCTGTCGTGGCTGAGGATTTCACCTACGGCCACGAAGGTGCCGGCGGATTCCAGCTCGGCTTTGAAGGTGCCGGCGGCAAGATCGTGCAGAAGCTGTGGCCACCGCTCAATGCACCGGAATACGCACCATATCTTGCCGCTATCAAGAACGATGTGGACGCCATCTACATGGGCTTTGCGGGAAGCAATCCACTGCGTTTCCTCAAACAGTTCAGCGAATTCGGACTGAAGGGAAAAGTTGCAGTGCTCGGCAACACCACCAGCACCGACGAGGGCATTCTCAGGGTGATGGGCGATGAAGGGGTCGGCGTCATTACCGGCGGCTGGTACGCGGCCGGTCTTGATACGACGGACAACAAGAAATTCGTCGCCGGCATCAACGATGTCTACAAACACGATCCCGGGTTCTATACCGCAGGCCCATATACGGCACTTCTCATCATCGAAGAGGCGTTAAAAACCACCGGGGGCAAAACTGACGACGCGAGGGCCTTCCTCAAGGCGATGCAAGATGTCCGTCTCACGCATAGCCCGATCGGCCCGGTGCAGCTCGACGAATATGGCACGCCCGTTCTCGACATTCATATTCGTAAAGTGGCGCGCGTAGACGGAAAGCTCACCAACACAATTATCAAGACCTATCCGCAGGTCAGCCAGTTCTGGACCTTCGATCCGAAGCAATTCATCCAACAACCGGTATTTTCGCGCGACTTTCCGCCGAGCAAATTTCTCGAATAGCACGGACGAGTGAATTGTCGTCGCGCGATTGGCCGCGTGGGATTGTGAAGCCATGACGAACCCGCGTCCGATTACAATTATAACAGGTGCCTCGGCGGGCATCGGGACGGCACTGGCGCGGGTTTTTGCGCGCAATGGCCACGAGGTGGCATTGGTTGCGCGAAGAGAAGAAAGATTGAATGCGCTGGCCGACGAAATTGCCTCGACCGGGGCGCGGCGGCCGGTCGTGATTGCAGCCGATCTTCTCAAGCCCGGCGTCGCGCACCAGATCCGGGAGCTGTTGGCGACACAGGGCGCCGAGCCGCAATTTGTAGTCAACAACGCAGGGTTCGGGCTGGTCGGTCTTGCCAGCGCGCGAGATCGAGATGAGCAATTGCAGATGATTGATCTTAATGTGCGCGCGCTGACCGAATTGTCACTCGCGTTCATCGACAGCCTTGCCCGCCATCGCGGGGGACTCCTGAATGTCGGATCAATGGCCGGCTTTCTGCCCGGCCCGGGAATGGCCGTCTACTATGCGACCAAGGCTTACGTGTTGTCGTTCACCGAGGCCTTGCACAGCGAGCTCAAGCCTCGCGGCATACGGGTGTCGGTGCTGTGTCCAGGCCCGGTGCCAACCGAATTCGGCGACCGTGCCGGCCTCAGCAAACGCAGTATGCAGGGGCCGCTGAGCCAATCTGCGGAGTATGTAGCGGAGGCGGGCTATCGCGGTCTGATGAAGGGACGCCGCACCATCGTGCCCGGCGCGATTAACAAGTTGATCACTTTCTTCATCCGCATAATCCCGCGGCGCCTTATCCTTGCCTTTGTGGATCACCGGCAACGCCGGCGCCGGGCTGTCGGTTAGGCATAGCCGCTCACCGGCTGCTCAGGTTGCAAACGGCGGCAAAGCCGTTACTAGTCAACACTGCAAGCTTGCCGAATCATATGTTGAAGCCAGTTCTTCTTATTCTCCATCAGGAGCATTCTTCGCCGGGCCGCGTTGGGCAGACTCTGGCGAAACTCGGCCATCCGCTTGACGTCAGAAGGCCACGTTTCGGAGACCCGTTGCCGGAGACGATGGACGACCACGCCGGCGCGGTCATTTTCGGCGGGCCGCAAAGCGCCAACGACAACGAGGAGTTCGTGCACCGCGAGATTGACTGGATCGAGGTCCCGCTTCGCGACAAGAAACCATATCTCGGTATCTGTCTTGGCGCACAGATGCTGGCGCGCCAGCTCGGCGCTCGCGTTTTTCCACACCCGGACGGTCACGCCGAGGTCGGCTATTACCCGATCCGGCCAACGGAGGCCGGACGCAGGGTATGTCCGGACTGGCCCGATCATGTTTATCAATGGCATCGCGAAGGCTTCGACCTTCCCATGGGTAGCGAGTTGCTGGCTGAAGGCGATGCCTTCTCCGTGCAGGCATTTCGTCATGGCACCGGCTACGCGCTGCAGTTTCATCCCGAAGTCACGCACGCGATGATGTATCGCTGGCTGGTGCGAGGCGCGCATCGGATGGAATTGCCGGGGGCGAAACAACGCCACGAGCATATTGCTGACCGTGCTGTGCATGATCTGGCGTCGCGCAATTGGCTCGTTGCTTTCATCGACCATTGGATCGGAGGCACTAGCGGGGACCAGATCGCAAAAAACGCGTCCTGAGTGGAACTTCCCGCGAGGTTTGTCGGCGGTCAGCTGGCTCACGCGGTACCATTGACAAATCGCTGTTCAAGCTGATCGTTGCGGGGGTAGGGGAATCAGTGGGTGCACGCGGAGGCGTGCGATGGTTGATTCCGAAAATTCGCGCCATTCGGTCGAGCGGCCGAGTCCGTCGCTCTTGACTGAGACATTGCGCGCATCGGAAGGCATCCTCGAGCTGCTGCCGATCGCGACCTTCATCTGCGATTCGAAGGGGACGATTCTTCAATATAATCGTCATGCGGTGGCGGTCTGGGGCGCTGCTCCAAAGCCTGGTCAGACACATGATCAATTCAGGGAAAGCATCCGTTTCTTCGAAATGGATGGAACGCCGGTTGCGCGTTCGCTGGTTGCCGAGGTTCTCGCGACGGGCAAGCCGGTGCGCGACGTAGAGCGCATTGTCGAACATGCCGACGGGACGACGTTGATCGTATCGGTCAACATCGATCCGTTGCGCAATTCAAAGGGTGAGCTGGTCGGGGCGGTAAACTGTTTTCTCGATGTCACTGCCCGCAAACGGGCCGATGCCGCGCTTGAGCGCTCCCGGCTGCACGCCCTCGAACAAGAGCAGCGGCTTGCCGCCACTTACGAACATGCCGCCATCGGTATTTCTGAAGTCGATCCCGATGGTCGCTTCCTACGCGTCAACGAAGCGATCTGCGGGATAACCGGTTTCAGCCGCAAGGAGCTCATGGCAGGCAGATTGTTTCGGTACACGCATCCCGACGACGTCGACCCAGATCGGGAAGCTTTCCGTAAGCAGGTTGGCGGCGAGCTTGAATTCTATTCAGTGGAGAAGCGATTCATCCGAAGAGATGGGCGCGTGATCTGGCTTTCGGTGCGGTCCTCGCCCATCCGTGATGCCGACAGTCGGCTGCTATATGTAGTGCGGGTCGTGCAGGACGTTACCGAGCACAAGGCATCGGAGCGACGCCAAAAGTTGCTGATGGATGAGCTGAATCACCGGGTGAAGAACACCCTCGCGACGGTGCAGTCACTGGCATCGCAGACAGCGCGGGCGGCGTCCTCGCCCGCCGCCTTTCGCGAGCGATTCGAAGGCCGGCTGATCGCCTTGTCGAAGGCGCATGATCAGCTGACGATGCATCATTGGGAAAGCGCGGATTTGCGTGAGGTGCTGTCGGGAAGTCTTGCGCCCTATGCCGGCGCCCATCCGGAGCGGGTTCTTCTGCGCGGCGAGGATGTTGTGCTACGCCCCCGCGCCGTGTTGACGCTGGCGATGGCGTTCCACGAACTTGCAACCAACGCCGCAAAATATGGGGCGTTGTCTGTATCCGCTGGTCGCATCGAAATTAATTGGAAACCGGTTCGCCTCGACAACAAACGATCGGTTCTGCAGATTGACTGGATCGAAAAGGGCGGCCCACCAGTCACCTATCCTCGGCAGCGCAGCTTTGGCTCCAAACTGATCGAAGGCAGCATCGCTGCTGAGCTTGGCGGAACCGCGTCACTGGCTTTTGCGCCTGAAGGTTTGCACTGCGAAATTGTGATCCCGCTGGAAAAAGCCAGCGCAGATTTTCGGGCAACCGTCGAGCATTGACAGGATGCCTGGCGCCCGTGGGCCAGGATTTGGAACGGTCGGCGGTATCCTAATCTGCCTCTGGCGCCGCCGCCGGTGGCTACCTACCTAAAACATGCCGGTCGCCGGTGAGCCCCGTCCCCAAGGGTTGCGGATCCGTCCCCATGGAAAATCGCAACCGCGCCGACGGCCGGCACACGCGATGTAGCCGACGAACGTGGCCGAACATCGGCGCGTCTATGGCCGTCACCGGATATTTCCGATCTCATCACAGACCAGTGCGCAGTCCATGCAAGTGCGTGAACTGCACAAGTCGAAGCAAAGGCACTGCAGAAGTTAGGTGGTGGAGCCGAGGGGATTTGAACCCCTGACCTCCTCATTGCGAACGAGGCGCTCTCCCAACTGAGCTACGGCCCCGCCAAACAGCAACGACTAATGTCGTCATGCAGAAATTGCGGCGAGTGAGGGCCATTTAGGGCCAGGTATTTTGCCTGTCAAGGACACGGATATCCGCGACGTGACCGGCTGTCGCCTTGTTCGAGGCCACTCGACCCGCTAGTTTGCGCCCGGTTTGCAAACGGGCGGACAGCAATGCGCGCGATTCTCGATATTATTCTGTTGGTCTTGCAGATTTACATCTGGCTTCTGATTGCGGCCGCGGTCCTATCCTGGTTGATCGCCTTCAACGTGGTCAACACGCACAATCAGGTTGTGGCGACCATCGGCGAATTTCTCTACCGCATCACCGAGCCGGTGTTGCGGCCGATTCGCTCGGTGCTGCCCAACCTTGGCGGAATTGACGTCTCCCCGGTGATTCTGATCCTGATTATCTTGTTCATCGAAAACATCATCATCCGTTACATCTATCCGAACGTGTTTTAGGACCATGGGCCTGAAGCCATGGCCCTCAAACCGTGGTCGCTGAACGCCGATGGCGTCGTGCTGACGATCAGGCTGACGCCGAGGAATGCCCGTGACGCGATCGGCGCGATAGAAACGCTGCCGGAGGGGCGCACGGCACTTATAGCGCGCGTGCGCGCGGTCCCTTCGGAGGGCGAGGCCAACGCCGCTCTTGTTCGATTGCTCGCAAGGACGTTGGGTATCCCACCTCGAAGCATCGTTCTGGCCGCGGGCGCATCCAGCCGTCTCAAGCGGCTTGTGATTTCCGGTGACGGCCCGGCGCTTATTGCGGCGCTGGAGAGATTGAGCAAGACGGGATAAAAGTTATTGTCGTGGCCGGGCCAGTCCCGGCCATCTCGCTTAGCGCTGGCGATAAGATGATAGGAACATGCGCGCGCGCATCATCGACGGCAAAACCATCGCGGCTGACCTGCGCGGGAAGGTCTCGGACGCCGTTCACCGCTTGCGGCGCGATCGTGGGGTCGTGCCAGGCATTGCCGTGGTGCTGGTCGGCGACAACCCGGCCAGCGAAGTTTATGTGCGTACCAAATCCAGGGCGGTAGCGGATTCGGGCATGCGCGCTTTTGACTACAAGCTCCCTGCCAGCGCGAGTGAAGCGGAGCTGCTCGATCTCGTCGCGAAGCTCAACGCTGATGAGGAGGTCAGCGGCATCCTGGTCCAGTTGCCGCTTCCGAAGCAGATCGACGCGCAAAAAATCATTGCGGCGATCGATCCGAGTAAGGACGTGGATGGGTTTCACCCGGTGAATGCAGGCCGGCTCGCGATTGGGTTGCCTGCCCTGGTTCCATGCACGCCAATGGGCTGCGTTCTTCTCGCAAAGACCGTGCATGACACACTTGCCGGTCTGGAAGCGGTCGTCGTCGGCCGATCAAACATTGTTGGCAAGCCTGTGGCGCAATTGCTCTTGGCTGAAAATGCGACAGTGACTGTGACGCATTCCCGGACGAACGATCTCCCCTCCGTGTGCCGCCGCGCCGACTTGCTGGTCGCCGCGACTGGCCGGGCCGAAATGGTTCGCGGCGACTGGATCAAGCCCGGGGCCACAGTGATCGACGTTGGAATTAATCGAGTGCCACTCGAAGCCGGAAAATCCGGCGTGGTGGGCGACGTCGCCTATACGGAGGCCATGCAGGTCGCGGGCGCGATCACCCCCGTGCCGGGCGGGGTTGGACCAATGACGATTGCGTGCCTGCTGCTCAATACCCTGCGCGCCGCCTGCGCGCAGAAAGGTCTACCGGCGCCAAAGGTGTAATCACGCCTGCCAGGCGTAGGCGACCTTGTCGAGTGTTTTGGTGCCAAATCGTTCCGAGGAACGTGCCACTGCGCGGCCGCCGAGGGCCCGATAGAATTCCATGGCGGGCTCGTTGTCGGAAAGCGCCCAGACAACCAGGCTCTTCAAACCGCTCTGGTTCAGGTCCTTGCGCGCGGCGGAAAACAGTCGGCGGCCGAAACCGAGGCCCTGAAACTCCGGCCGAAGATAGATTTCGTAGATCTCGCCGTCATAGAAGAGGCTACGAGCGCGATTGCGTCCGTAATTGGCATAACCCGCAATGCGTTCGCCGAATTGGAGGACCGTTATGCGGCTGCCCTTGCGGATCGCAGAGTCCCACCAGTCCGGACCGCGACGGTTGATCAGCTTGTCGAGCTCGTTGCCCGGAATGATTCCCTGGTACGCCGCGCGCCACGCCTCGTCATGCGTCTCCGCCACGTCCGATGCATCGGACGATTTCGCACGGCGAATCTCTATAAGGGTGGTGCTCATTGCGCGAATAGAAGCAATGAACTTTGCGGCCTTCAAGCCCTATCGTTAATGATGGGTTAACGGTGTGGATTACTGGTCACAGGCACGAAAACGCCAGCAGTGATGCTGGAAATTCGCGTTCATGAATCCGATGGCAGATAAAATCCGGCCAGTTCCACGCTCAGCACGGGTGTCGGAAAGTTAATTTCCGAAGGTAACTGATTCGAATCCGATAGAATCACGCCAAGACTTGTGACCGTCACACCGTTTCGGCTTCCTTCTTGCGCTCTTCCTTTTTGCGATCGTTCTCGTCCAGCAGCCTCTTACGCAGCCGGATCGCCTTTGGCGTCACCTCGACCAGCTCGTCGTCCTGGATGTAGGCGAGGGCTTTCTCCAGCGTCATTCTGATGGGTGGGGTGAGCCGCACGGCCTCGTCCTTGGATGTCGTCCGAATGTTGGTAAGCTTTTTGCCCTTCAGGATATTGACGACCAGATCGTTTCCGCGCGTGTGCTCGCCCACGAGCATGCCTTTGTAAACCTTCCAGCCGGGTTCGATCATCATGGGTCCGCGGTCTTCGAGATTCCACAGGGCGTAGGCGACCGCCTCGCCCTCGTCGTTAGAGATAAGGACGCCATTGCGCCGGCCCTGAATCGGGCCCTTGTACGGCGCATAGGCGTGGAACAGCCGATTCATGATGGCGGTGCCGCGGGTATCGGTGAGCAACTCGCCCTGGTATCCGATCAGGCCGCGAGTCGGCGCATGAAAGACCAGCCGAAGCCGGCCACCGCCGGATGGCTTCATTTCCATCATGTCGGCTTTGCGTTCGGCCATCTTCTGAACGACGATGCCGGAATGCTCCTCATCCAGATCAATGACGACTTCTTCAATCGGCTCAAGTATTTCGCCGGAGGCGGAATCTTCCTTCAGGAGCACCTTCGGCCGCGATACGGACAATTCGAACCCTTCGCGTCGCATGGTTTCGATCAGAATGCCGAGCTGCAATTCTCCGCGCCCGGCCACTTCCATGGAATCCTTCTCGTCTGATTCGCGTACGCGCAGCGCCACATTCCCTTCGGCCTCGCGCAGCAGGCGGTCGCGAATCATGCGCCCTGTGACCTTGTCGCCTTCAGTGCCGGCAAGCGGGGAATCGTTGACGCGAAAGATCATCGCCAAAGTCGGTGGATCGATCGGTTGAGCGAGGAGGGGGACCTCGACCTCGGGCGCACAGATGGTATTGGACACCGTTGCATTGGGCAGGCCGGCAATGGCGACGATATCGCCCGCCCCTGCTTCCTCGACACCCGTGCGCTCAAGTCCACGGAAAGCAAGGAGCTTGGTCACGCGCCCGCTTTCGACCGGATTGCCGTCACGATCGAGGACCTTCACTATCTGGTTTGGGCTGATGGTGCCGGATGTAATGCGTCCGGTGACAATGCGCCCGAGATAAGGGTTGGCTTCGAGAATTGTCCCCAGCATACGAAACGGCCCATCTTCGACCTGAGGGGGTTTCACGTGTCGGAGCACGAGATCGAAGAGCGGCGCCATCGACTCTTTCGGCCCTTCCAGGGCCGGCGCCATCCAGCCTTCCTTCGCCGAGCCGTACAGAATCGGAAAGTCGAGCTGTTCCTCGGTGGCGTCAAGCGCGGCGAAGAGATCGAACACCTCGTTGACCACCTGGATTGCGCGTGCGTCGGCCCGGTCGACCTTGTTGATGATCACAATCGGCTTCAGGCCCATCTTGAGCGCCTTTGAGACCACGAACTTGGTTTGCGGCAGTGGACCTTCGGCGGCGTCGACCAACACCAGCGCACCGTCCACCATGTTAAGGATGCGTTCGACCTCGCCGCCAAAATCGGCGTGACCGGGCGTATCGACGATGTTGATCCGCGTGTTTTCCCAAATCACCGAAGTCGCCTTGGCGAGGATCGTAATACCGCGCTCGCGCTCAAGGTCGTTCGAATCCATAGCGCGCTCAACCACGCGCTGGTTCTCCCGGAACGCGCCGGATTGCTGCAGAAGGCGGTCGACCAGGGTGGTTTTGCCGTGGTCGACATGCGCGATGATCGCGACGTTGCGAAGATCCATAGCGGTTCCCGAAAGGAGCGTGCCCGACTCGGGGAGCCGGGCACGCGAACTCGTTGCAGCGCAATATAGTCAGGAATTCGATATCTGCAATCCGCCCGGCGACGGAACGTTAACCGAGTTTCGGGTCAAGCGTCCTCGCCCATAACGGGCGATCGTCGACATCTTTCAGCGTGACCGTCATCTGTTGGCTCGTGCCATCGATGGCCACATGTCCGAAGAATTGCATGCCCTCGCTGGGCGGCAGGTTCTGGCCCTGCTCTTTGGTCGGCGCCTTCACGTAGACCAGCTGCGGGCCGAACGTATTGTCGAGCGAATTGGGGCCGAACGTCCCGGCATGTATCGGGCCTGAAACGAATTCCCAGAACGGGTCGAAATCCTGAAATGCCGCCTTGTTCGGGTCGTAGTAATGGGCCGCGGTATAGTGCACATCCGCCGTAATCCAGACGGTGTTGCGCACCCCGGTCCGCTTGATAAACGAGAGCAGATCGGCGATTTCGAGCTCGCGCCCGCGCGGCGAGCCACCGTCGCCTTGCGCGACGGCTTCAACCCCCCATTTGCGGTCGGTGTCATAAACCACCAGAAGGCCGATTGGCATATCAGCTGCAATGACCTTCCAGGTTGCGCGCGAGTTCGCCAACTCCTGCTTTAGCCAGGCCACCTGTGTCGGCCCCAGGAAATGGGCGGCCGGGCCGTAGGTGTCTTCCCTGCCTTCGCCGTTGGGCCCGCGATAGCTGCGCATGTCGAGCATGAAGACATCGAGCAGCGGACCATAGGAGAGCCTGCGATAGACACGACCCGGTTCGGCCTGCGTCGAGCGCAGCGGCATGTATTCATGGAATGCGCGCGCCGCCCGCGCCGAAAGCAGCATTGCGTTCTTTTCCGTGTATTTCTTGCGCTGGTGCTCGGCGCGAGTCAGGGGTTCGCCGGGCCACCAGTTGTTCGTGACCTCGTGGTCGTCCCACTGGGTGAACATGGGCACCTCGGCATTGAACGCGCGCAAATTTTTGTCGAGCAGATTGTATTTGTAGTTGCCGCGGAACTCCTGAAGCGTCTCCGCCGCCTTTGATTTGTCTTCCGTTACGATGTTTCGCCACAATTGGCCGTTTGGCATCTTCTGCTCTGCCGCGATTGGCCCATCGGCATAAATGTTGTCGCCGTTGTGGATGAAAAAGTCGGGCCTGGCCTTCAGCATGGTGGCATAGGTGCGCATGCCGCCGCGCGATTCATCGATGCCCCAGCCTTGTCCCGCAGTATCGCCCGACCAGACGAAACTGATCGAGCGCCGATCGTTCGGCGCGGTGCGGAAGCGGCCCACTTGCGCTTCGCCCACAATGGTTGGCGAGGCCAGGTCCTGGAAGCGCACGCGATAGAAGATTTCCTGCGCCGGGGGCAGATTCTCAAGCAGAAGCTTGGCGGTGAGATCGGTGTCCGACAACGCGTCGACAAAGGCGGCATTGCGCGCGTCCTTGAAGCTGTCGGTGGTCGCAATTTCAACCAGCATCCGCGAGGGTCGATCGGCACGAGCCCAGATCACCCCGGAATCGGCGGAAACGTCGCCGGATTGAACCCCGTGCGTGATCAATGGCCGGTCATTGGCACGACTGATGAATGGATGGGCAATGCCGCCAATTGTCGTGAAAGCCGTTGCCGCCGCTCCCGTTGCCAGAACGTGCCGGCGTGTCACAGCCGGGCGAATCCGTATCGCCATTTAAGCCTCCCCTTCCTCAGGTTGAGCAAAGGAGCTTGGTCAGGGTCCCTGACAGATCGTAGACGCTTGCATGACGGAAAAGTGACAGCAGCCTGTTTCCTGTGAGTTACCCGAAACAAAATCGAGGCTTCGCTCGATCGTGGTCACGAATGAGGACGCGCGCTTTGGTCAAATTTCGGCTCGATGGAAGTCGACCACAGTACGCGATCGGCGACATCCTTGAGTTTCACGGTCAAAGTCGCCGTCACGCCGTCGATTGAAATGTATCCAAAAAACTGCAGACCAAAACAAGGCGCGAGATTGTCACCTTGTTCGCGGCTCGCGGCACTCTGAAATACAACAGATGGGCCGAAAGTGCGGTCGAGCGCGCACGGAGTCCAGGTTCCCGCGTGGATCGGGCCAGAAACGAATTCCCAAAACGGCTCGAAGTCCTGGAATATCGCCTTATTGGGATCGAAAAAATGCGCAGCCGTGTAATGCAGGTCGGCGGTGATCCATACCGTGTTGCGAATACCGGCCTGCTGCATGAAGGCCAGCAGTTCTGCGATCTCGACGCCGCGACCAGCCGTTGCGCCGGCGTCAGGCGAACTGGCGGCGATCGTACCCAGCGGAGTGTCGGATGCGATGACCTTCCAGATTGCCGTGGAACGCTTGAGCTCACGCTTGAACCAGGCGAGCTGCACGGGACCTAGCAGGTAAGCGTCGGGACCATATTGAATTCCATGCGGCGTTTTGTTTGGGCCGCGGTAACTGCGCATATCAAGCATGAACAGATCGAGCAGCGGCCCATAGGAGATCTTCCGGTACACGCGACCGGGCTCCGATGGCGTGAAGCGCAGCGGCATGAACTCATGAAACGCGCGGCTTCCGATCGCTGCAAGCAACAGCGTGTTTTTCATCTCGTAGCCGCGGCGATCGAACGTTTCACCGGGCCACCAGTCTTCCATAACCTCATGATTGTCCCACTGGGCAAAAATGGGCACCTTGGCATTAAACTCCCGCAAATTCGCGTCGAGCAGATTGTATTTGTAGTTGCCACGGTAGCCGGCGAGAGTCGTTGCGATCGCGCTTTTTTCCTCGGTTACAATGTTGCGCCACATCTCGCCGTTCGGCAGCTTCTGTTGCGCGGGTATTGTGCAGTCCGCATAGATGCTGTCGCCGCAATGAACGAAGAAGTCGGGGCGATTTCGCAGCATCGTCGCGTAGGTGCGCATGCCGCCGCGTGTCGGATCAATGCCCCAGCCTTGCCCGGCGGTATCGCCTGACCACACAAACGAAATCGACCGGCGGTCAGCCGGTGCCGTACGAAGCTGACCGACAGCCGGTTCGCTGATCGCTTGCCCAGACAACAGATCCTGGAAGCGCAACCGGTAGAAAATGTCCTGCCCTGGCGGCAAGTTCTCGAGCAGGGCTTTGGCGGTAAAGTCAGTCTCGGGCAGCGCGTCCACAAAGGATGCGTGGCAAACATCTTTGAAGCTGTCGCTTGTCGACGCCTCGATCAACATTCGCGCGGGGCGGTCTGTGCGCGCCCACACCATTCCCGAATCGGTCGACACATCGCCCGATTGCACGCCATGCGTAATGATCGGTCTTTGCGGCGCGCGGCTGAAAGCCGGTAATGCGATGGCGCCGAGCGCGGTTGTGGCCGTCGCCGAAGCAAAAGTCGTCAGGAACCGGCGGCGCGTCGCGCTGCCGGCGCGCAAGTGCGCGGACATGAAGTGGCCTCCGCCGAATCAGTGCGGAAGGTGCACGCAGTTTCTGACAACTGGAAAAAACTAAAACGACGGGTTTGTGACTCCCGGCATCAGGCGCCGGCCGGCCGGCTCCACGGGCCGATGCGCAGACCGCGCGGCAACGCCTCCTGCAGCATCATCATCTCGGCAATGGTTTCACTGGTGACAAATCCCACGAGCTTCCCGCTGGCGTCGGTGACGCCGACGGCCGGCGCCGATTTCTGCTGCAGAAGCTTGAAGGCCTGTTCGAGCGTGGATCGATGGCTGATAGTCGGAATTTCTGCGGTCATCGCATCGGCAACTCGCGTCTCCGGTCCCAATGTCTTGATGGCGCGGATCAGGTCGGCGCGCCCGAGGACTCCGACCGGCTTGCCGGCATCGTCGACGACCGGAAACTCTCCCTGGCTTGTTTGCAGCAAGGTTTGGACGGCCTCATCGATCTGTGCCTGCGGGGACAAGGTCGCGAATTGTGTCATCATCGCGTAGCTCACGGGAACACCGCGCGAGGCCGCCCGCAGTGCGACCATGTGCGCCTCGGAAGACGCAGCGAGATAGACGAAGATC
Source organism: Pseudolabrys sp. (assembly GCA_036820945.1). Taxonomy (GTDB): domain Bacteria; phylum Pseudomonadota; class Alphaproteobacteria; order Rhizobiales; family Xanthobacteraceae; genus Pseudolabrys. The sequence continues at coordinate 9,465 of DAISKM010000002.1, read as the reverse complement.
GCGATGAAGATCAGGATCGGATTGTACAGGAGCCCGATGAATCCCAGCGCGAAGGCGACAAACTGTCCGATTGAAGCTGCAATTTCGGTGGCGCGCACATAACCAAGGCGCGAGGCAAGCAGAGCTCGCAGCACGCGTCCGCCATCCATCGGGAATGCGGGAATCATATTGAACAGGGCGAGGAACAGGTTGACTGCAGCAAGGCGATCGACCAGCGGGATCTTCATATTGTCGACCGCTGCTGCGGCGTTTGCCTGCAAGTCGGCGCCGAACAGGACTATGAGTGCCACCGTGATGACGATATTGACCATAGGTCCAGCAATGGCGATGAGGAATTCCTCCCACGGTTCCTCGGGGATGCGCTCGAGCTGTGCGACGCCGCCAATCGGGAGCAGCGTCACGTAAGGAGTGGGGACGCCGAACGCGCGCGCCGTGAAGATGTGACCGAACTCGTGCAGCAGCACACATAAAAACAGCAGGATCATGAAGACGAGGCTGTCCCAGGCCGTAGCCGCGCCTCCGGACGCATAGCTCGCCGCGAAAATCCAGGCGAGGAAAAGGAGGAAAGTGAGGTGCACGCGGACAACGGTCCCTGCCACCCTGCCGATATTTAATGACCAGGACATGGATGCCTCGTATGGGTCGGGGTCGACGTGCGAAAGGTAGTATCGGTCCGGACCCTTTGCGAGGGTCACGCGTTCGCTGCAACGATGGTCATATCGTGGCGTAAAAATTGACCGGGGGAGCCCGAAAATGCGTTGGCGCGGCTCAACGGCTGATCGACGCGCTCGCGAGCGGGTACCCGTAGCATTAAAACTGCGCAACCCCGATCCTTGCGGACGTGGCGGTTCCTAACCACATCGATCTCATGGCATTTGCACGATCGACAATCTGGCGGGACAAGGACGACGAAAGCGTGTTTCGCGAGCAGTTCTGGCGCAAGGTGCGCCACGTGGCCGCGTCCATTCCTTTTGTCGAGGATCTGCTCACCGCTTACTACTGCGCGTTTGACAAGGCAACGCCGTTGCCCGTCAAAGCATCGCTGTTCGGTGCGCTGGCCTATTTTCTTTTGCCAACGGACGCCATACCGGACGTGCTCCCCGTCCTTGGCTTTACAGATGATGCGGCATTGCTGGCGGCCGCTATCAAACTGATGGCCAGCCATATTCGTCCGGAACATCGCGCGGCCGCAAAAGACAAGCTCGCGGAATTCTCCAAGGCGTAACTAGGGCCGCAACAGTACCTTGCCCATGACTTGCCGTGCGGCGATTGCCTTTAGGGCCGCCGCCCCCTCTGCAAGGGGATAAACCGCATGCACATGCGATGACAGCTTTCCCTGCGCGCACCAGTCGAGAAGCTGGCTTGTATTGGCACGATGGCTCTTCGGGTCGCGGTCAATGAACGAACCCCAGAACACGCCCATTACATCGCAGCCCTTCAGCAGCACCAGATTGAGCGGCAGCTTCGGAATGTCGCCCGCGGCAAAACCGACGACCAGGAAACGTCCTTTCCACGCGATCGAGCGCAGCGCGGGCTCGGTGTAGGGACCGCCGACCGGATCATAAATCACATCGGCGCCCCGCCCGTCGGTGCAGCGCCGCAAGGCTTCCTTGAGATCGCTGCTGGCGTAGTTGATTGCTGCATCGGCGCCGTGCCTGCGCGCAAAAGCCAGCTTTTCATCCGACGAAGCGCATGCGATTACGCGCGCGCCCATGATTTTTCCGAGTTCGACGGCGGCAAGACCGACGCCTCCGGCTGCGCCGAGCACCGCCAACGATTCGCCGGGTTTGAGTTCGGCACGATCCTTGAGTGCATGAAAGGTGGTGCCATACGTAATGCAGACGCCCGCGGCGCGTTCGAGATCGAGCGTGTCCGGAACTTTGATCAATCTGTCGGCACTGATGACAACCTTTTCGCGCGCCGCGCCGTAAGTCATGTAGCCCAGTACCCGGTCGCCTGTCTTGAATCCGGAAACCCCCGCACCGACCCTTTCGACGGTGCCGGCGAATTCGGCGGCGGGCGAAAAAGGCGGGGCAGGCTTGAACTGGTATTTACCGGCGATGATCAGGGTGTCGAAGAAGTTCAGCGCGGCGGCGTGAATCTTGACCACCACCTCGCCGGAGCCCGGCTCCGGCTCGGCAATATCGGCCAGCTCCAGATCATCGGGCGTGCCGTAGCGGGTACAGAGCAGGGCTTTCATGGATCGGATAATGATTGTGCAGCGCGAATAGCAAGGCCTCGCATTGCGAGCAAGCCGGAATGTCTCGTCAGCACTCGGAGCCACACGGTATTGCCGCCTTCACATTGCCGACATTCGCCGATAATGCGCTAATATCCACCTGATTCCTGATGCGTCCCCGGTAGACCCGATGAACACCAACAATTTGTTTCTGACCCTGTGTGGCATCCTGGCGGCCTGCGCGCTCAGTGCCTCGGCATCGGCGCAGCAGCAGAAAAAACCGGCCGACTCAACGCAGCAGAAAAAGTCAAACGAGCCGGCCGATTCGTCGAAAAAATCCGCCACCCCGGCCGACTCGACACAGAAAAAATCCGCCAGCCCAACCGACCAGGCAGTATTACTCGGACAGTTCGGCGATTGGGGGGCCTACAGGGCGACGCCCGGCGGGAAAAAGATTTGCTTCGCCCTGTCCAAGCCGACTTCGTCCGCCAGTGAGCCGTCGGGACGCAATCGCGATCCCTCTTACGCCTTCGTTTCCACGCGTCCGTCGGAAAAGGTGAAGAACGAGGTCTCGATCATCGTGGGCTACCAGCAAAAAGCTGGTCAGGATGCGAGCGCCTCCATCGGTTCCGCCAGATATGCGATGTACACGCAGAATGACGGCGCCTGGATCAAGAACGCCGCGGAAGAGGTGCAGATGGTGGAAACCATGCGCAAAGGCTCGGACCTGGTAGTTAAAAGCGAATCTGCAAAAGGCACAAAAACCACCGATACCTATTCCCTCAAGGGCATCGGTCAGGCGCTCGACAAGCTCGCGGAGGAGTGCAAGTAGGGCATTGGGATCTTATATTGCGCATCAGCGCTAACTGGCGCAGATGCTTCATCCGATGGTCAAGTCTGCAGACATTCCAATGGGCCCGAGCGAGTTCGTCGAAAAAATCCCGCTCGAGCGATATGTGGCGCCCGAAAGGCCGTCGCTGGTCGGCCTGACGCGAGCCCAGCTCGCCGACGCGTTGGGTTCATTCGGCGTGCCCCAGACGCAGATCAAAATGCGGGCGCAGCAGCTCTGGCATTGGATCTATTTTCGCGGGGTGACGTCGTTCGACGAAATGAGCAGCGTCTCGAAAGACCTTCGTGTTGCGCTGGCCGAGCGGTTTACCTTGGCCCGTCCGGAGATCGTTGCGGAGCAGGTCTCGGTGGACGGGACTCGCAAGTGGTTGTTGCGATTGCCCGGGGAAGTACAAGGCGAGCGGCCGCACGAAGTCGAATGTGTCTATATTCCCGACACTGAACGAGGCACCTTGTGCGTGTCCAGCCAGGTCGGTTGCACGCTCACTTGCACGTTCTGTCACACGGGGACTCAGCGACTGGTCAGAAACCTGACAGCGGGAGAGATCGTCGGTCAGGTCATGGCGGCGCGCGACCGCATGGGCGACTGGCCTGGAGGCACGCGACCCGTAGACGGCGTGGTGCCGAATGGCGAGCGCTGCATCACCAATATCGTGATGATGGGTATGGGCGAGCCGCTCTACAATTTCGAGTCGGTCCGCGACGCGCTTCTCATTGTGGCGGATGGCGAGGGTATCGCCATTTCCAAGCGCCGCATCACGCTTTCCACGTCAGGCGTTTTGCCGAACATCCAACGCACCGGCGCCGAGATAGGCTGTATGCTGGCCGTATCGCTGCATGCCGTTCGGGACGAGCTGCGAAATGAGCTTGTCCCTCTCAACCGCAAATATCCGATCGCGGATTTGCTGGAAGCCTGCCGCAACTATCCTGGTGTTTCGAACGCGAAACGCATCACCTTCGAGTATGTCATGCTCAAGGACGTGAACGATTCTATCGAGGATGCCAGGGCGCTGGTTCGGCTTCTCAAAGGCATTCCCGCAAAGATCAATCTAATTCCGTTCAATCCCTGGCCAGGCACCAAGTACGAATGCTCGGACTGGGATCAGATCGAGAAGTTCTCGCAAGTCGTATTCGATGCCGGCTATGCGTCTCCGGTTCGGACGCCGCGCGGGCGGGATATCCTCGCTGCGTGCGGCCAGCTCAAGAGCGCGAGCGAGAAATTGTCCGCGCGAGAGCGGATGGCGCTGCGTGCCATGGCCATGGTGGAGTGATTGGCGTCGATCTGATCGAAAAAAGTACTTTCAGGATTAAATCATGTCCCTCTTCGGCCGCATCATCATGATCCTATGCGCACTGATCCTGGCTATCATGGCCGCGGGGATTACGCTTGCGATCGGAATCGTTGCGCCGGACTGGGCAGGCATCGATTCCGATCCGGTCGAGCGCCTGAGTTTCTTTATTGTTTCCTTCTTCGCCACCAGCTTCGTTGGAGCGGTAGCGATAATGCCTGCGGCGCTGCTCATCGTTATTTCGGAAGCGGCACGCTTGCGCAGCTTTCTTTTCTATGGCGTCGGGGGCGCCCTGGTCGGTTTGGCGTCATACTACGGTTCGGATATCTCCGTGCGGCTCGAGAACACGACCGATGTGCCGCCTGTCGCAAATGCACTGCAGCTCGCGGCCGCAGCCGGGATTATCGGCGGACTTGTCTACTGGGTGGTTGCCGGCCGCAACGCAGGTCGCTGGCGCGAGCCAAAGGCCGCCTAGCGGCCTGCCCAATTCAGCGCGGCTTCCAGCCGGTCGTTGCCCCAAAAGAGCTCAACGTCGGCGGTGACGAAGCTCGGCGAGCCGAATATGTCGAGCTTCCGCGCTTCCTCGGTTTGCGCGCGAAGTTGTGCCTTTATTTCGTCGGATCGGGCCCGTTGCAGCACGGCTCGCGCGTCCTGCCTGAGGTCTTGCAGCACGTTTGCAATCGTCTCCTCGTTCTCGACACTGCGACCTTCGCCGAATTCGGCGCAATAAATGGCGCGGCAATAGTCCTCGCCCCAACTTTCGGCAAGACCGATCAGCGCGACCCGCGCGGCGTGGAGCGTATTTTGCGGAAAAGGATTTGGCCGCGTGAACGGCAAATTCAGCGCAAGGCAAATACGCTCCAGGTCCCGCCACATATTGCGGCCCTTTGCGGGATATAAGTTGAACGGAGATGTGTCCCAGCCTTGGTCGCTGAAAATCGGTCCCAGCATAAAAGGACGCCAGCGCACGGCAATGCTCCCCGCTTTCGCCAATGGCGCCAGACGCATTGCTGCCGGATAGGAATAAGTCGATCCAAATTCAAACCAGAAGTCGACGGTTCGCGTCGTCATGGGCACAATATAGTCGCTCGTGCAGCATGCCGTCTTTCTATTTTTAAGTTCCTCGGCTAGACGAGACACGCATGAATCGCACGGGCCTCGTTTACGTGCTCACGATAGCCGTTCTGGCTGGCGTGCTCTTTGGTGTTTATCCCGAACTCGATTTGCAAGTCGCCCGGCATTTTCATGCAGTCGAGACCGCCAATCACGATGTGTTTGCGATGCGTTTTTATCCAGCGTTGATGCGCGCACGCAATTTCGGCCTGTGGATTCCGGCGCTGCTGGTCGCCCCCGCCGTCGGCGCGCTGGTGATCAAGCTCATGTGGCCGCGGCGAAAATTGTTGATGTCGGGCCGAGCGGCCGTTTTTCTCATTGCAACGATGATCTTGGCACCTGGCATCATGGCCAACGTGTTTCTCAAGGAGCATTGGGGCCGCCCGCGGCCGATCGAAGTCACCCAATTCGGAGGCAATGAACATTTTGTACCGTGGTGGGACCGCCGCGGCAATTGCGCGGGGAACTGCTCGTTTGTGTCGGGCGACGTCGCCGCGGCTTTTTGGACTCTTGCGCCGGCTGCATTGGCTCCTCCGCAATGGCGTGCTTTGACCTATGTTGCGGCTTTTGCCCTCGGTACGGGCATGGCAACGCTCCGCACGATGACCGGCGCGCATTTCCCTTCCGATGTCATCTTCTCAGGCATCTTCACCTATCTCATCGGTTGGGTCGTATACGCCTTAATCTATCGCTGGCCGCGCACGCGCCTGTCCGATGATCATGTCGATCGCTCGCTCAGTCGACTGACCTTGCCTGCACATGATTTTGTTGCGGGATTGTTCGGTCGAAAGCTGAAATAGTTTGAACGACAAGTGCGAAGCAAGAGCACTTTGCGCAGCAAACCTTTGGCCCTATAGTCCGCCCGCAAATTTCTACGCGGGTGGTTGCAGATGGCCGATGGCCGGACAACAAAGACAGTAAAGAAGGTTGTGCTCGCTTATTCCGGCGGGCTCGACACCTCGATTATTCTGAAATGGCTGCAGACCACCTATGGATGCGAGGTGGTGACTTTTACTGCCGATCTCGGCCAGGGCGAAGAGCTCGAACCGGCACGGCAGAAGGCGCTATTGCTTGGCATCAAAAAGGAAAACATCTTTGTCGAGGACCTGCGCGAAGAGTTCGTTCGCGACTACGTCTTCCCGATGTTTCGGACAAATGCGCTATACGAAGGCCAATACCTGCTTGGCACCTCGATCGCGCGGCCTCTGATCGCCAAAAAGCAAATCGAGATTGCGGAGAAGGTCGGCGCGGATGCGGTTGCGCACGGCGCCACGGGCAAAGGCAACGATCAGGTCCGTTTTGAGCTCACCTACTATGCGCTCAAGCCCGATGTCACGGTTATTGCTCCATGGCGGGAATGGGATCTGACCTCACGCAGCAAGCTCATCGAGTTCGCCGAAAAGCACCAGATTCCGATCGCCAAGGACAAGCGCGGGGAAGCGCCATTTTCAGTCGACGCCAATCTGTTGCACACGTCTTCGGAAGGCAAAGTGCTGGAAGACCCCGCGCAGGATGTGCCCGATTACGTCTTCTCACGTACGGTCGATCCGGAAAAAGCGCCCGATAAACCCACCCTTGTCACGCTCGATTTCGAGCGTGGCGATCCCGTTGCCATCGACGGCAAGAGACTGTCGCCGGCGTCGCTGCTCAAGCAGCTCAACGATCTCGGCCACGCCAACGGCATTGGCCGTCTCGATCTGGTCGAAAATCGTTTCGTGGGAATGAAGTCGCGGGGCATTTATGAGACCCCGGGCGGCACGATACTGCTGGCCGGACGTCGCGGCATCGAATCAATCACGCTCGATCGCGGCGCTGCGCATCTGAAAGACGAGTTGATGCCCAAATATGCCGAGCTGGTCTACTACGGATTCTGGTTCACGCCCGAACGGGAAATGCTGCAGGCCGCGATCGACAAAAGCCAGGAATTCGTTTCAGGCCGCGTCAGACTTAAGCTTTACAAAGGCAACGTCACCGTGATCGGCAGGGAGAGCAAATATTCGCTGTACGACCAGGAACTGGTGACGTTCGAGGAAGGTGCAGTCGCTTACGATCACCGCGATGCCGAGGGCTTCATCAAGCTGAACGCGCTGCGCTTGCGGACGCTCGGCCAACGGCGGCGGAAGCTGAAGCTCGATTGAACGGCTTTCGATCATACGGGGAATTTGCGAATGATCCGATCCATGGGGAAGCTGTGCTTGACGTCAGCTTTCGTCATGTCGCTGCTGGCCTGCTCATCAGGCAGCAAAAAGGAACCGGAGGAAAATCCCAATGTTTTTCCATCGGACTACAAGAACGAAATTCTGAACACGATGACCAACTTGCTCGATGATCCAACCAACGTCCGCAATGCGTACATCAGCGAACCCGCGCTTCGGGCCGCCGGTAAGGAACAGCGCTATGTGGTGTGCGTGCGTTCGGATTCCCGCGACAGCGCCAGGCAATACACCGGCATCAAAGATCGTGTTGCAATTTTTTACGGGGGGCATCTGACTCAATTGATCGATGCGACTAAGGAGCAGTGCGGCAATGCCGCCTACAGGCCGTTTCCCGAGCTCGAAAAACTGTGCCAGGCCAAGAAATGTGTTTAGCTTTGCCGGTTGAAATCAGCGTGTGTCTTCGGCCGGAGTCATCGGCACAGTATCGGCGTCAGCGACCTTGAGCTCGGGAATGAGTTGCACGTTGCGGCGCCGTTTATCTGCAATCTCCGCAATGACTTTCTGTAGCTGCACGAAGCGAACCGGCGTCACCGGGTGCGTCATGCCGGCGCGAGTGCTTTCGGGAATCTCCAGCGAATAAGTTCGCCAGAATTCTTCCGCTCCAACAAGATCGTAGCCGGCACGCGCTGTATAGTAGGCACCCACATAATCGGCCTCGCGCTCAAAATCGACGCTGAACGCCAGGCGCCCTGCACGACCGAGTTCTCTTGTAAATAGACCGTCGGTCCATACCGTTGCCCCGAGCAACACACGGTCGATTATCATTCCGCTAGCATGCCCAATAAACTCGTTGGTTATCTTCTTTTCGAGATGTCCAAGGGTGACATGCGCAAGCTCGTGTCCCACGACCAGGGCAAGCTGGGCATCGGTGCGCGCAATCCGCAAAAGGCTGGAGTGAATGACGATCTTCTCGCCAGTCGTAAATGCGTTCGGCACAGGATCGGTCGTCAGGTGAACCGGGATTGAGCAGACCAGCACCGGGGACATTATTCGGATGTCTTCGACGCCATCGCGCCGGATCAGAACTCGAATTGGACGATCGCCGTTGTCGCGCACAAAACGAGCGATCCACCCACGAGTTCCGGAGTGGGGCACCGCCTCGTTATTGAACGTCAGAACATGGTCACCAGGTTTTATCCCTGCGATGGCGGCGGGCGACGTTTCGGCAACCGTCAGTACGGTCGCCTGTGTCCAATTGACCGAAAGCGCTTCGTGGGCAAATGAGCGGTATTCTCGCGGCAGACTCTCAATTGTGCCTGCTTCCAGGCCGATATCCGCGAACGTTCGATTCTTGCACTCGTCACGGTTGGCGGCGCGGATGCGGAAGGCGACATTGTGAAGACGACCGCGTTTGGCAAAGTAGTCGCGAATCTGCTCGATTTGCTGATTGCGCCGCTCGGCTTCGACGGCCTCGGATGCCAATGGAGGCAATTTTGAAATCGGTCCGCAGGCTGCGCAGACAAGGCTGCTGACCAATAAGAATCTGAAAGTCGAACGCACGCACGCAATCCCGCAAACGCGCAACCTGCATCAGTGAAAGCGCTTATCAGAAACGCACAGTGCTTGCGTCGTCTTTTCGGTCGAGAACCGGTAGCGGCCGAAATCGTTCAAAGTCGCCGGTCGACCAGCGCCTTCTTCAGCCGGGCGATTTCCATTGCCGGGTTAAGGCCCTTGGGACAGGCCTTTGAGCAATTCAAAATGGTGTGACAACGGTACAGCCGGAAAGGATCCTCGAGGTTGTCGAGGCGCGATCCGGTTGCTTCATCGCGGCTGTCCTGTACCCAACGATTGGCTTGAAGCAATGCCGCCGGCCCCAGAT
>DAISKM010000001.1:0-38129 GCA_036820945.1 Pseudolabrys sp. | reverse complement strand
AAGTTGTACAGCGGCGAATATCGCAAGCAGGGCCAGGACGCGGCGAAGGTCACGCACGATTACCGCAAAGAGCTGGAGCGCCAGAACGCCGAAGTCGACAAGGGAGCGCAGGCCGCGCAGAAGGCGACCGAGGCAATCGACAAACAGATCGATGCGTTGAAAGAGCAGGCCGCGACGGTGGGCATGACCACCACGCAAACCACGCTCTACAAACTCGCTCAGGACGGGGCGACCAAAGCCCAATTGGAAAGCGCCGCCGCTGCCCTGGCAATCGTCGACGCATACGATAAAGACCAGAAGGCAATCAAGGACAAAACCGAGCGCCTGGACAGTTTCAATAAGGTCCAGGAATCGACGTTCACCGATGGGCAAAAACTTTTAAACGACTATCAGAAGGATGTCGAAACGCTGCGCGCGTCGTTGAACAAAGGCGACATCAGCCAGACGGAATACGACAACGTGATGGACGGCCTGGACAAAGGGCTGTCGAAATCTCAGGACAAGTTGACTGAAACCAAGGACGCCATGAGCGTGTTTGCTGATGAGGCTGCGCGCAACGCTCAAGACTCGTTTGCCGATTTCCTGTTCGATCCGTTTGCCGATGGCGTGGACGGCATGGCTGCGAGTTTCGGCAAAGTCTTGCAACGGATGGTTGCCGAGGCTGCCGCCGCGCAAATCATGGACACCATGTTTGGCAAACTCGGCACGGATGGCAGTCGTGGAGGCGGGTTGTTTTCGGCCGGCCTGGAAGCGCTGGGTTCGCTCGTTGGTATCGGTGGATTCGGTGGCGGCAAGGCAGTCGGCGGGCCGGTGGAGGCCGGCAAGCTGTACGAGGTAGGCGAGAACAACGCGCCTGAAATGTTCATGAGCAACGGCCGGCAATACATGATCCCCGGCAACAGCGGGAGCATCAAACCGCAGGGTGCGCCCGGCGACCGCAGCACTCAAATTTTTAACATCAACACGCCAGACGCGAACTCGTTTCGTGCCTCCCAGCGGCAAATCGCCCGCCGCGCCAAACAGCAAATGAGTATCACATGAGCCGATTCCTGGACCTGTACCTGGACCGTTGCGTTCCTGGTTATCCGTGCATGTCATCGCCGCGCTGGTCGACATCGATCACGCACTCGGACTCAGGTGCGGAGCAAGCCAACCAGCGGTGGGAACATCCGTTACACCGCTACACGCTGCCGCAGGCGGTACGCGATCACGATGTCTATGAGGCTGTGCGCGATCACTGGCTAATCGTGCGTGGCCCGCTGCGCAGCTTTCCGTTTCGCGATCCGTTGGACTTTGCGTCGCGTGCGCTGACCCGACCGAACTTTGTCCCGACAGTCACCTTCAGCGATCAGGTGTTGGGCACGGGCGACGGAATTACCGTGGCGTTCCAACTGGTCAAGACCTACACGCGAGGCGCGGAATCCTACACGCGCAACGTGGTTCATCCGGTGGTTTCGACAGTCAAGGTTTCGGTCAACAACACCGACCCCGCGTCACTTCTAATCCCGCTGACCTGGACGGTCGACCGGGCCACTGGCGTCGTCACGTTTAGCGGTCCCCCCGCGCCTGGAGCCGTGGTCCGTGCCGGGTATCTGTACGACGTAGAAGTGCGCTTCGAGTCCGACGAATCCTTTGATGGCCTGTTGCATGACTACGGTGTGTCGGGCTTTGCCGATCTGGTCCTAATCGAAATCCGTCCTTGCTAATTTTTGAGGTGATCTATGGCTTTGCTCTGGTGTGATGGGTTCGATCATTACGGCACGTCCGCGAGAATGACTGATGGTCCGTATGCCGAAGTTGTAAGCAGCTCGTTTGCTTTGAGCACCACAAACCCGCGAACCGGCACTTACTGTATGCGGAAGCAAGGAGTGCTGACGCTCGACGCCTATATTCGCCGGGTCCTGGGCGGATCGAAAACAACCGTCGGGCTGGGCCTCGCGGTTTACATGGACCATCTGCCGTTCGCCAATGACGCCTATTGCCTTTACGATTTCCGCGACGCCGGGAACGTGCCCCAGATTAGTGTCGTAGTTCAATCGACGGGGACCATCGCGATTAAGCGGGGGACCGCCGCGACGGGGGGCGGTAATACTTCAACGACGCTCGGCACAACGAGCGTCCCGGTCGTAACGGCGAACGCTTATCAGCACATCGAGACGGCGGTATTTTTCAGCAATACAGTCGGGACGGTGGAGGTCCGCGTTAACGGTGTCACCGTACTATCCCTAACCGGCGTCGATACCGTATACACGGCGAACGTCGAATGCAGTCAAGTCGCGGTCAACTGCGGATGCACGGGCCTGTCTATTCAACATTTCGTCACCTCCGATATTGACGACATTTTTTGCTGGGACACTACCGGGAGTTACAACAACACGTTCATCGGTGACCGCCGTGTGTTGACCCTATTCCCTGATGCCAATACGGCGACCGCCGACTGGACGGCTGTAGGCGCCGCCTCTGGATATCTGTGCATCGACGAGGCCAACCCCAACGACGACACTGATTACATATCGGCCGCCACTGTCGGGCAAGTTTCGCAGTTCGGTTTGCAGAATTTACCGTCCGGGATTTCGGTTGTGAGCGCGGTTGTCATGGTCGAGCGTGCGCGCAAGACCGATGCGGGCACGGCCAACACAAAAGTGTCTGTCGTGTCCGGGGCATCGTCGGCGGCTGGCGCGGATAAACCGCTAACCGAAATTTACACTTACCGCCAAGACGTGTTCCAAACCGACCCGGTTAGCGCCGCACCGTTTACGCCCGCCGACGTTAATGCCCTGCAATTCAAAGTCGAACGGACGGCCTAACGATGGCCGTCTATACAATCAGCTTTGGCACGGACACAACCGGGGCGGCACCGACCGGCTGGACAGCCCGCTGGACCTCGACGGGGGCGACGTGGCTTGTGCGCGCCGACGCCTCGTCGACGGCGGGTAAATACCTGGAATTTGCACGGACCACCACCGCGCGCCGCCTACTGTCCTACGATTCGATTGATAGCGATTCGGGCCGGGATAACGCTGAGATATTCGCCCGGTACACCACTACCGGGATAACCGAGGCCTATCAGTTTTGGTTGGTCCTACGCGGCTCGGGAGCGGCGGCAACAGAGGGGGGATACGTCTTTACGAATCTGAACCCCACACAAGTCCAGATCGCGAAACTTGTCTCGGGGACCTTGACCGCGCTGGCGACCGTAACCGTGCCGACGATGGTGAACAACACCTATTACAGCTTTCGGTTTCGCGTCAACGGGACGGCGCTCAAGGCGAAAATATGGAAAGGTCAAACCGACCCCGAGCCGTCGACGTGGGATATCGAAATCACCGATTCGGCTATCACCGGGACGGGGTACGCCGGTATCGGCAACACTTCGAATTTCGGGGTTGCGCGTTGGGATGACGTGGCATTCGGCACCAGCGGCGATACCGCCGCATTCCCCACCTCGGCCGAGGCTCGGCAAACGCAAGACGCTTTACTGGTACTTGAGCACGGCGATACGTCCGCGCGGGTGACACAACTGGCGACGCTGGTTTTCGACGCTCCCGCCCCGAACATTCGGGACACGCAAATTGTTGCGTTGGTAATGGGCAAGCCCTCGGCCCCGCTACGCGCGACGCAATATGCCGCTTTACCCTTGGTCGAGTTCCACGCCGATACTCCCATCACTCAAATGTCCGCGCTTGTCCTGGCCGATTACATCCCATGTACAACGCAATGGGCGCAGACGTGGACGATTACTCGAACCGATGGTCAAGTCTTCGCGTTTACTTCGCTCGACCGACCACTGACGTTCCGGGGTGTAGTGCATAGCCCATGCAATAGCCTGAGCGCTACGGCCACCGAGCAGTCGACGACGATCGGTGCGAACGGGAACATGGAGCTGCTGGGGATTATTTCCGACGCCGGTATCAGCGAACAGGAGCTGTACAACGGCCTGTTTGATTTCGCGGCTTTTGAAATCTGGATGGTCCCGTGGCTCAACCACAGCGGCGAGACACCGTTCCGTCTGATGGCTGGCACCACCGGCACCATGAGCCACGGCACCGAAGGGTTCAGCTTTGAGGTGCTGACCGCCTCGGCCAACTTGCGCCAACGCGGGCTGATGGAAAACTTCACAGCATCGTGTCGGTACGGGTTCGGATCGACGCTTGATTCGCGGTGCCCGGTCAACTTGGCAGCGATCACCGTCGCCGGATCGGCTACGTCGACGGCGGTGCCGGCCGCGAGCAATACGGCAACGCGGCGGATTCTGATCGACAGCTCGCGCGCTGAAGCGGCCGGGCACTTCGACCTCGGTATTGTGACGTTCACTGGTGGGGCCAACGCTGGGGCATCGAGCGAAATCAAACGGTTCGAAGGCGGTGTGTTCGTGCTGTGGTCGCCGCTGCTGTACCCAATTGAAGTCGGTGACACATACACCGCAACCCCTGGCTGCAACAAATCCCCGGCCGATCATATGCGGTTCAACCCGGACATGATCGATTACGGCGGGTTCCCTGTCGTGCCCGGTAGTGATGCCATTAACCAGTTTCCAGACGCGAAGGGATAACTATGCGCGAGCGAATTGTCACCGAGGCCCGGCGCTGGATCGACACGCCGTACCACCATCAGGCGTCACTGCGCGGTGTCGGTGTGGATTGTGTCGGGCTGATTCGCGGCGTCGGTCATGTGACCGGCGCACTGCCTGACGACGCCGAGGCATGGGCGCGGTTTGGTGGTTACAGCCGCATACCCAACCCGCGCCGAATGGGCGAAGGGATGCGCCAATTTTTACGCCCGCTCGATGGTGCGCCTCAGGAGGGTGACATTGCGTGGTTGCAGTGGCGGCCAGACTTGCCAATGCACCTCGCGATTCTCGCCAGTGACCACCGGGGCGGTGCGACGCTGATCCACTCCTATAGCGAGGCGGGCGGTGTCGTCGAGCATGGGCTGACGCCTGAGTGGCTGGCGCGTGTCAAAAGTTGGTGGGCCTATCCGAATGTTGAGGGCGACACATGAGTAGCGTCGGGCAAGTAGTCGGCGGCGTTGCCGGTGCCGTTATCGGATTCTTTACGCCGGTCGGCCCGATCATGGGCGCGCAAATTGGCATGACGGTCGGCGGGATTATCGACCCGCCAGACGGCCCCGAACTTGAAGGCCCGCGCCTGCAAGACAAGCAGGTCATCGTCTCGACCTACGGCAACGCGATTCCGCTTATCTATGGTGCGGAGAACCGGTGTAGCGGCAACGTGATCTGGTCGACTGGCCTAATCGAAACCGCCGAGGAAGAGGAGTCAGGCGGCGGCAAGGGGGGCGGCGGTGGCGCATCGACTACGACGTACAGCTATCGCATGAGCTTTGCCCTGGCGATGGGTGCCGGCACGATGGTCGGCGTAAAGCGAATCTGGGCAAACTCGAAACTGATCTATGACTCGACCGGGCTTACGCTGCCGGCCGTCGATCCGGTGAACGGGCAGATCGTTACTAAAGCGATGGGCACGCACGCGGTCATGGAGGAAATGCACTTCTGGCCCGGCTCGACGGTGCAGGTGCGCGACAGTTGGATTCAGTCGATTACCCCCACGACACCAGCATATCGAAATGTCGCGTACATCGTTTTTAAAGACATGCAACTAGCTGACTTCGGCAACCGCCTCCCGAACATCGAGGTGGAAATTGCCGGGAGCGCGGTCACGAACGTGGCGGCGGTGGTGCATGACATCGCCCGGCGTGTCGGGGTGCATGACATTTCGGTCGCCGGGCTGAGTGACGAGCTGCGCGGTTTGGTGATCGCGCGGTCGGTCCAGGCAAGCGGGGCGCTGACACCGCTCGCCGTCGCGTTCAATTTCGACTTGGCAGAGCAGGCCGGGCAAGTGCGATGCGTTAAGCGGGGCGCAGGCATGAAGGGCGTTGTCCCGGTGGGCGATATGGGTGCCGTCCAGGGGGCAGACAACGCGACCGAGCCGGCACGCTTCAAAGCAGTCACTGCGTTGGAGATGCCGAAAACGGTTTCGCTCACGCACCTCGACCCGGCATTGGATTATCAGATCAACAGTCAGCGCGCATTTAAAGACCTGGGCGACGCGGCAAACATTATCAGCGTCGAACTGCCGCTGACGCTGGGTGTCGATGCCGCGCGCCGTATCGCAGACCGCACACTATGGGAGGCATGGACCGCACGTCGTAGCGTGACGTTTTCGCTGACCGACAAGTGGGTTCGCCGCGCGGCTGGCGACGTGCTGGGTGTGCTGGTGGACGGCCAGATCATCCCCTACAAAGTGGTCCGCATTTCGCGCGGTGATAACGGGGTGTCTACCTTCGAGGCGCAGCGCGATGACCCTGAGGTCTATACATCGACCGCGCTTGGCACGGACGGCAACCTGCCAAGCAACGTGGTCAAGTTCCCTGGTGTGACTCGTCTGATCCTGATGGATATGCCCATTGTGCAAGACGCCAACGATGACACTGGGTTCTACTGGGTGGTCACTGGCGAGTCGGCTGGCTGGCGCGGTGCTGATGTGCGCCGCTCCATCGATGGCGGCTCGTCCTATTCCAGCATGAGCAAGGTTGGCGTCCGCTCCGTGATCGGTGATGTCCCGGCTGCGCTGCCGGTCGGCCCGACTGATTTTTGGGACCGGGGCAATACGCTAACCGTGACGCTCGACTATGCCGGTTCGACCCTGGAGAGCATCAGCGAAGACCTTGTCATCGCTGGCTATAATGCGGCGTGGTTGGGTCCAGCGTCCGGCCAGGGGGGTGAAGTGATCCAGTTCGCAACGGCGACCCTGGTTGGCCCTGGACAGTACACGTTGAGCAACCTGCTGCGCGGACGCCTGGGCACCGAGGCGAACACCACGCACGGCACGAACGAAGTGTTCGTGTTACTGCACACTGCCACGCTCGGCCGTAGCGAATTCGGCCCGGCCGACTGGTATTACTCCCGGCTGTTCAAACCGGTCAGCGTCCTCACAAACGAAGTCGATACAGCCGCGCAGGCGTTCACCAACAACGGCGTCGGCAAAATGCCGAAGGCGCCGGTTCACGTTGAGGGTGTGCGCGACGGCTCGAACAATCTGTCGCTGTCCTGGGTGCGCCGGTCCCGTCTTCAAGTGCCCGGCCTGGGGCTTGGCCCTGTGCCTCTGGGCGAACTGACCGAGGCGTACTCCATAGACATCTACAGCGGGGCTAGCGTCGTGCGGACGATCACCGCTACTACGCCCGCCGCAAGCTACACCGCCGCCGAGCAAACCGCTGACGGGCTAACCCCTGGCAACCCGGTCACACTTCGCGTCTATCAACTGAGCGACGTTCGCGGCCGGGGCTTTCCCGCCATCGCGACCGTATGAGGAAATTATGACCACATCCGCCGACCTCGGTATCAGCTACATCGCCGGCCAGCAAGCGCAACCGGAAATCACGCACAACACCGCGCTGAATCAAATTCAGATTCTAATGACGGGGGTGATTAGCGTCGCGCTGAATACCCCTCCCGGCTCGCCCGCGCAGGGTGACACATACATCCTCGGCGCAAGCCCGACCGGGGCATGGGCCGGCCGGGCGAATTGCCTCGCCGGTTACTTCGGCACCGGTTGGGTATTCGTGCCGGGCAACACCTCGGCCGGTACACCTATCACAATGGGCGCTCGCCAGGAGGGTCTGCGCGTCTGGAGCAAGGCCGACGATAAAGCCTATGTGTGGAGCGGGACGGCGTGGGCGGCGATTGCCGTGGGGATGGCTAACCCCATGACCACGGCGGGCGACCTGATAACCGGGGGCGCCTCCGGTACGCCTGGACGGTTGGCAGTCGGAACCAACGGTTTTGTATTAACGGTTGTTGCTGGCGCTGTTGCGTGGGCGGCGGCCACCGGGCTGACCAACCCAATGACGACCACGGGCGACATCATTTATGGGGGTGCCTCTGGTGTCCCGACTCGCCTTGCGGCTGGCACTAACGGGCACGTCCTGACGTTGGCGGGTGGCGTTCCGACATGGGCGGCGGCGGGTGGTTCACAACTCGGGATTGCCAGCGCTATCGCGAGCGGCGACGTATACCCGATGTTTAAACCGGTCGGGAATATGGACGTCCAGGCACCGACCAGTACGACCCGAACGCAATTTAACGTCGCTGAAATCGACGCGCCGATAACGATTACTGACATTGTGTTGGCAATCCGCACGACCTCGGCCGGGCAGACTATCGATGTCGGGATTTATCAGTTTCTTGGGTGCGGTAAGCCGGGCACTTGTCTTGCGAAGGGACAAATCAGCACGACCACGGCGGGGAAAATCTTGGGTTCGGTTGGCACTCCCGTAACGCTGCAACCGGGTTTGTATTACATCGCCATTCATGCCACCTCGACGGCGCCGACCTTCGC
Organism: Pseudolabrys sp.; assembly: GCA_036820945.1. Lineage (GTDB taxonomy): Bacteria > Pseudomonadota > Alphaproteobacteria > Rhizobiales > Xanthobacteraceae > Pseudolabrys. The sequence goes on along the minus strand of DAISKM010000001.1, from coordinate 29,772 downwards.
GTCAAGTCACGCCAGTTATCAATGGGTGCAACATATCCCGCTCGCGATTACGAACGGGTTTGAATACTTGGCGGCGGTTGGTAACCATTTCGAATCGCTACTAGTTAACGACTCGACGCTACCGGGTGGCGCGTACACCTATGGCATGAACCTAACCGGGTTCACTATGAGTTCGACAAGTATCTTTGACTTCCTTTCCGTGTTCCCGCTTGTGGGCCTCAAGAAACAATAAACCCGGCACATGACCGGGTTTATTATTCGGCGGTTATGGGTTTTTCGGGGGCGCGTCGTATTCGCTGATTTTCCAGGTCCGGACTACATCAGCGCCATACTCTGAGTTCCATTGATTGAACGTGCCGTCGCGATTGCCACGCACGGTTAGTTCTTCGCCGGTATGCGGGTTTTTGAAAACCCGGATTTTGACGCCGTTAAACACACGGGTTCCAGTGCCCGGCTTCTTGGCCGGCTTCTTGGCTGGTGTCTTTTCCGGCGCGATGTCCAGGGCCAGCAATTCATAGAGCGCCGCACGCGAAGTCTTATGCTCTGCGCAAAATTCCTCTAGCGCCGCATCAAGTTCTAGCGCCTTCCTGAGGTCCGGGTTTTTTTTCATTTCTTCGAAGGCGGTGAATTGCATTGCGAGCGCGCGCTCGGCTGCCTTGAAGTCTGCGATTGTTGTCATGGTGGTGCCGTCCCTGTGGGTTGGTTTAGTGGGGTTGTTTGGATTCGATGAGGCACATGATACTGACTAGGGCAAATGCCGCTGATGCGACCTTATCATTACTAGCCTTTGCTAAGATGGCCTTTAGCTCTTCGACAAGATCGGCAACCTCAGTTTTCTGCGCGGTTGGCAAAGTGCCTATCATGGCCTGGATCATCGCCAGCTTAATCATGTCATCGTTCATTACTGTGGCCCGCCATCATCAGCCGCTGTTTTTTGGGGTGAATCGAAGAGGCGACAGTAATGGCGCCGATAATTCTGAGCACCGCCGCCGCGACACTCACGTCGCTCGCTGAATCGATTACGTCGTCAATCTGTTGCAACAGGTTCTTCACTTCGCCGCGCTGTTCAATTGTTAGCCATGCAAACTGACTAATAATTTTGTCCAGGGCTAATAGGTTCTGCGCCTCTTTATTCATCATTGCGTCCCGCCATAGCTGACCATCTGCTCAGCGCTGACAAGTGCCAGCGCGACAAACACAAGATGCCGGTCATTGCCAGCATCATTAATCATCTTGCGGATTAAATCCGCATGTCTCTCAACGAATGCGCGCCCGGGTTGCTCTAGCAATTCGATGTCGCCCAACAAGCGTTGGAGCTTGAATTCGTTTCGCGTCATCATTCCCCCCCACTTGTAATATCAATCAAATTTCTCGCACACACTAAAGTGAGTGCCATCGATGCGACAGCCTTATCGCCCGCCGCATCAACCGTCGCTTGCAACTGATCGACCAGCCGCATTACTTTGATGCGCTCGTCTTCGGCCAACAATTCGATGTGCTGCCGAATGACATAGAGGTATGCGTGGTCCCTGTTCATGCTCGCTTCGCTCCCACGGTATATTCGATTTCCTTGGCGGTCGTCTTGAGGTGCTTGAGGACTTTTAGGCCAAAGCTGCGCGCTTTCTTGCCGGCTTCAATTTCCGCCTCGACGGCGGTCATATTGAATTCGGTATGATAGAACGGTATCTCCCGCCAATCTGCGTCACGCACTTGAAGAATGACTTCTAGTTGGCGTTTGAAAAGCGTCCGTGGTTCTACATGCTTGCGTTTGGGTGCTTCTGGTTTTGGCGGGGGAGGAACGCCGAGAGTAGCGCGCAGCTCTTTCTCAAGTGCGGCCTGCCGCTTGGCTGTCTCACTGGCCTGTTCAACACCGGGCGGCGGCGGTGTAACTGAGGGTATTGTTTGAAACTCAAAAGACGCGAGCAATAATTCCGGCCGCTCTTGCGGGGCCGGCTTATCTATTCCAAGTGCTTCACGCATTTGATCCTCAAGTGCCTTGAGGTCTTCGGTCTGGCGCGATATCGAGGGGGCGGCGAATTCTATTTGATCGGGGCTAAGTAACTGCAACTCTCTAAGTTGCCGCTTCTTGGCCTTGCGCATTGATCGCAGCTCTTGAAGTGTGGGCGGTGCAGGTGGTGGCTCAGCGCTAGAGAGAAAATCATGTATCAGGTGTTCACGGTGGGCGAACTTGGCAAAACCTAAACTTGAATTCAAAGCCATGCGGTTACTCCTACGGTCCTTGTTTCCCTGAATCGCTTGCGGTGGTGGGCCGACGCGAATTTGTTGGCATATGTGTACCGTCCATCGGCGGAGGCGTCAATACCGTAGGTTATTTTTTTCGCGTCCAGGCCGATGTGACAGGTACGTCGCTCGGTAGGGTACGGGGCCGGTCGCCCTGGTGCAACGATGGTACAATTTTGGTACAACGGTTGTACCAAAGCATGATGTACCACGCTTCATGGTCATGAGTGCTTATGCAATGGTTTCAATACCTTGACGTAAAAAATTGAAGCAAATCAACGGGCAAAATTGGATTCGAAATCCGTTGAAGTGGCAACATTTCCTAGGGTTCAAATCCCTATCTCTCCGCCAAAATCAAAGGCTTAGCGGCTTACCCCCGCTGGGCCTTTTTGCTTTTGGTACAATTTTGGTACATCGGTTTAAAACCGGGCTATCCTCCTGTTTCCAACCAACTGGAAACGGGCACCTCCAAATGGCTACTTATCAAAAACGCGGCACCGCTTGGCGCGCACTGATCCGGCGCAAAGGCTACCCAACCCTCACCGCTACCTTCGACACGAAAGCCGAGGCAACCAAATGGGCCAGCGGCATCGAGGGCGATATGTCCCGCTCGAAGTATGTCGATAATAGTAAGGCCGACCAGACCACTCTGGCCGTCGCATTAGAGAAGTACACGAAAATCAGCGACGCCAAGAAGGGGGCGAAACAAGAGGCCGTTCGCATTAAGCGCTGGCTCTTACATCCGCTCTCTGAAAAGTATCTGAGTGCTATTACTTCGTCCGACCTTGCCACCTATCGAGACGAGCGCCTAAAGCAAAATGTCGCAACCGCCACTGTGCGCCTCGAACTTGCAATCATCAGCCACCTCTACACCATCGCGGCGAAAGAGTGGCACATGACCGGGCTGGTCAATCCCTGCACGGATATTAGACTGCCGAAGGGGAGCAAGGAGCGGGACCGCCGGCCGACCAGCAATGAACTCAAAAAGATATATGAGGCGGCCAAGGCGATTAATCGCGAGCTGCCGATCATTATCGAACTTGCGGCTGACACGGCAATGCGCCGCACTGAGCTGGTGATGCTCCGCCGTGAGCAGATTCGGGGGCGGGTGGCATACTTTGAGGACAGTAAGAACGGATCGCGTCGCGCGGTGCCATTATCCACGCGCGCGCTTGAATTGATCAAAAGTTTGCCCGCGCGAATTGATGGTCGGGTCTTTAGTATCTCGCCTCAATCGGTCAGTAACTATTTCCCCCGCGCGTGCGAGGCGGCTGGCGTGGTCAACTTGCACTATCACGACTTGCGCCATGAGGCGACCAGCCGGTTGTTCGAGCGCGGCCTGGATATAATGGAGGTGGCCGCAATTACCGGGCACAAGACCCTGGCAATGCTCAAACGCTATACGCATTTGAACCCCGAGAACCTTGCTGACAAATTAGCGTGACGCTACCAGACTCGGCGGCTCTTTACGGGGCCGCCCCACCTTCAACGAATGATGCTCCCCCGCTTCAAAATCCCTCAGATACTTGCGCACCGTCTCCAGACGCCAGCATATCCGCGACCCCTGCTTATAGTACGGGGGCAACCAGTCTGGCCGCGCTTGTACTGCGCTGCGAATCGCCGCCTCGGTGCGACCCATCAGTAACGCCAGCTCTGGTACATGCAGAATTTCAGGTTCCATTTCCCTACCCCCTACACTAATTCGTCGCGCGTGACCGGCGACCATTCGCGTTCTGTTTGATCCATGAGTGTCTCGCTCATCGTCGCCATGCTGGAACGATCGACGCGCGGGAGATCGTCGGTAAAGAAGCATGTCCCTGGTGCGGTCTTTGATTTCGTCTCCGCCGCGACGATCTTGGAGTAGTCGCGTTGCCACGCGTGCAGTGCGTCTCCAGGACGGGCGGGCGTCACTTCAAAGTCGTGCGGGTCTCCGAATTCGTCCAGGGTCCAGAACAGGTCCGCCGTTTCATTTACTACGGCGAGGCCGATCTCACAGAAGCCGAGAAACTTCGCGCTCTCGGCCTTGCGGCGAAATAAATAAACCAACATCAGACGTCCTCCTGGTCATGGGCGGCGAGAAACTCGGTCAGCTCTTTGCTCAACTCTTGTGCGCCAATGCTGGGGTATTTGCTGACATACGCCTTGGCCCGCTGGAGTAGTGCGAGTGCCTGGGCCAGCGCCGCCGCTGTGATCTTTTCTTGTTTGGTCATGCTGGCCCCCTGGTCTTTGAAAGCGACGGTGTAATGATTACACCGTCGTTTGATTACGCGCCGGCCAGATGTGGCAGTGGCGCAAAGGGTATGTCGTCGTCATAGAAGTTAGTGTCAGGCGGTGCGGCCTGCTGGCTCTGCTGCTGTGGTGGGCGCTGCGCCTGTTGCTGTGGCGACTGTTGCCCGTTCGGATTACCGCCGAGCAGTTGTAGCTGGCCGCGCATATCGACGATTACTTCGGTCGTGTAGCGCTTGATCCCGTCTTTCTCCCACTCCCGCGTCTGCAACTTGCCCTCGATATAGCACTGAGAGCCTTTGCGTAAATACTGCGCGGCGACTTCTGCGACCTTCCCAAATAAACAGACGCGGTGCCATTCGGTTTTTTCGACCGGCTGCCCTGATTGCTTGTCCGTCCATTTCTCGCTGGTCGCCATGCTGATCGTCGTCACCGCGTTACCGTTGGGCAAGTAACGGCTGTCCGGGTCTTGCCCCAGAGTGCCAACCAAAATGACTTTGTTTACTCCACGCGCCATAACTACCTCGGGATGTTGAGAGTGATGTGATCGACCAGCGCCAGGAACTCCGCGCGCCGCTCAGCGAGCTGAATCAATTCCTCTTTAAAGTCGTCGCGGTCCTGGCGGTATATGACCAACTGCCCGGCCGGAGGGAAGTCGCTACAGTAGCTCGCGAAGTCGACCCAATCGCGGCCGGAGCAGTCCAGGTGCCCGACTAATTGCCAGCGGTATGCCGGATCGAATGACCCGCGACGCATCGTGTCCCAGTGAACGCCGGCCGTGACTGATTTGATTTCGAGGACACCATGCAGGCCGACCAGACCATCGGGTGAATCGCCGTATGTGGTGCAGTCGAAGAACCCCCCGTTCGTGACCTCCACGAATTGCGCGTCCTCGTACAGCATTCGGGCAACCGGCTCCTGGAGGTGGCCGCGCTCCAGGTGGTCACTCTGAAAACTGAATTCAGCGCGCTGGCCGGTGATCCGTTCGAGCGCCAGTTGGAGGGCGTAGCGTTTAGCGGGATCACCGAACGCCTTGCCGAAGTTCGCCATGAACGAACTGAAGTTGCTCGATGTGGCTTTGCCAATGCGCAGCGCAAGCCATTCCTCGGTGTTCTGTGCCACGTCATGCCACGCCATCGCCGCACTCCTGAATGAGCTGCTGCTGGTGTAGCTCCGACATCGAGGCGCGTGCCAGGACCGCGTCCAGGCTGCCGTCGCGGCGGTAGGCGGCCTTGGCATTTTCCCACGCCTTGGCCGTGGCCGGTGTGATCGTCACCGCCGTGACAGCCTTGGGGCTGATGCGCAAGCCCTCGGTGACTTCTTTGCCGAACCGCACGTTCGGCTCGACGTACACCGTGACCCGGACGTTTTGCCAGTCCTCGATGTATGGGCTGCCGGTCAGTTTTTTCAGCGTGCCTGAGTTGGTGGCGTTCAAGATCATAGGCTTCAGCGGCTCGCCTGGGCGCAACTCGCGCTCGGCAAACCATGCAGTATTGAACCGGTCTTTCGTCTTCTTGGTCCGGTCAGCCTCCAGCGTGACCCGCGCGATAGTGAGCACGGTAGGCCCGACGATATCGGCGCTGGAGAGATACGGCGAATCGAACGCCTTACGGAAATGGGTTTTTGTTTCCACGTCATGCCCCCTCGTATTGATCGTCGGTTAGGTCTGGCCGCTGGTCCTGGTAGCGGTGAATTCGGCACGTCTGTTGCGGCAACAGAATCGACGGGTGCGCCTTCGGCAACAGGCGAACGCACTCGGGACAGGCGACGCCATACTTCGCGCGAACCCGTTTCATATGGGTCTTCAACCCCTGGAACATTTCGACCATATCGCTCATGGTTTCCCCGCGCTTTGCTCTGGTTGGATAGTGTCGGCCGGCTGATCGGTGATCGCGCCACCGAGGGCAATCGCCACCATCAGCGCCAGCCAGACCACGAAGCCCACGACATAGGACCGGGTCCGGATCAGTGCGGCCCGGCGACGAAGGCGCTTCATTGGGCTGCCTCTGGCGTCTGGTGCTCGATGCAGAGCAGGGTCTGAATCTGCGCGGCCAGTGCGTCCATCCGCTCCACGGCCTGAGAATGAACCTGCTCGATTTCCTGCTCGTATCGCGCTATCAAGAGCGCGGTTGGGTTCGCCTCGATCTCCGGCCATTCGACCTCCACGGTGATGGTCCCGAGCAGTGCGCCATAGGCGGCCGGCCAATCGCTCATGTCGCAGGTGATCGCGCGTTGGGGCTGTCCTGGTAGCTGATGGATGTACAGGGTGATGGGCGTTTTCATACGGCCCCCTCGGTCACGACCTTGAGCATTTCCTCCCATATGCGCTTCTCTTCGCGCAGCTCCCGAATGCGGTCCTTGTCCTGGCGAAACGCCGGGCCATCCGCATAGGCAAGGCCGGCTTCGAAATTTCGGATAAACGATTCACAGCCGGCAATCTGCCGTTTAATCAACGTCGCGAACATGCGGCCCCCTATAGGCGTCGTTTGCTGTGGAGACGCAGCGGTGCCCCCGTTCGGTGGGGGCACCGTGCGGTGATCCGTTAAGGTCTGGTAGTGGCGAGAATTTGCGCGATGGTGCGGATGGGGGCCAGCGCCTCCCAGTATTGGTACGCGCCTACACCGATGGCACAAAGGATCACAAGGGTGAGGATGGTTTTATCGGTGGTGGTCATGGCGGCTGCTCCTTGCTGGGTTTGGCTTGCCTACGACCTGAGAATATCGCAACCACAACGCATGTCAATAACTTAGGTTATTAAATATAGGGTATCGGTTCCCCTCGGGGGATAACTACCAGAGCGAAGTCCTGGAAGTCCTGAAGTCCTGGCAGGCACAAAAAACCCGCGTCTGGCGCGGGTCGTTTGCTGGCGGATGGCTCAGGGTTCGAAGTATCGCGTCCCCTTGAGAATGCCGGCGACGTAGTGAATCGCCTCAACATTTTCGGCCGCAACATGGATCGGCTTATGGTCCTCGTTGATCGACTCGAAGCGGTAGAACCCGTCCTTCAAACCGCAGAAAACTTTGATCATCTTGCGCCCGTCGCTGGTGATCACCAGCACATCCTCATGCAGCACCAGCGACTGGTTCGGCTCTATCACCACATACTCTCCGTGCTTGATGCGCGGACTCATGCTGTCGCCTTTTACCCTCAACCCGTAGGCGTCCGGGTCGTCACTGTGAATCTTGAGAAACCCTGACGGGCCGCCGTCCCCATCAAAATAACCATCGTCACCAAGCTGTGCGATTCCGACCACTGGCACCAACCCCTTTTTGAGTTTGCGTTCTTCCGTGTCCGTGTTGGACGGCTGTTCCGCCGCTGACCCAACATCGACCACTGTAGTTGTGGTGTGGGAAAAACGCGAATCATCCTCGCCGTGCGCCAGCCATTCGACAGTGACGCCGAGGGCGCGGGCGATGTCGGGCAGGCGCTTGGATTGGAGGGTTTTGCCGGAGGTTATTTTCTGGATTGCGACTTGTGAAAGGGGTAGGCCGCTGACTTCGCCAACCAGCTTTGCGAGCTGAAGCTGCGTCAGATTACGGGCGGCCATCGAGGTTTTAAGCCTATCGGCCAGGGTAGGGGGAGAGGTCGTATTCATGCGCCAAAGTTTATAACAAATGTTATTGGTCGAGCAACACAACCTTCGCGCGGTCATTGACGGCTCGAAAACCTAGGTTATTATCGTGATACGAAAACGATACAGGTGGCCGACATGATGGACCAAGAACGCCCGATTGAGAGAGCTGTTCGCCTCGCCGGGGGGCAAGCGGAATTGGCCCGGCTATGTGGGACCAGCCAACCGCGTATCTGGCAATGCGTACACCGCAATTTGAATGTACCGGCTGAGCTGGTGCTGAAAATTGAGCGCGCCGTCAATGGTGCCGTGACTCGCTCCGAGTTGCGGCCCGATCTCTATCCGGTCGAATAACGGCCAAAAAAAACCCCTGGTGTGTCGTGCGGACGGGCCAGGGGTATCGATGAGCGAGGTCAGTATGAACAACAATCCCAACCCGATCAACTGTGAATCGCAGAACGCAGCCATCGCCCGTTACCTGGAGGAAGGGGGCCGCCTGACGCCATTGCAAGCCCTGGACCTGTTCGGCTGTTTCCGTCTGGCTGCCCGCATCGATGACCTACGGAAAAAGGGCATGGATATTCAGACGGATTTTATTCAGGTCCGGAACGAGAAAGGCCGGCTCGTGCGCGTTGGCGAGTACTGGCTTTGTGGGGGTGCGTGATGGCCGGTGACTGGATCAAAATGCGGACGGCGTTAGCCAATGACCCCTCGGTCATAGCGATGGCCTGCACGCTGGACGTTGATGAATTCGAGGTGGTCGGAATGCTGCACCACCTCTGGTCCTGGGCTGATGCTCAGTCACGCGATGGTCACGTTCCTGGCGTGACAAAAAAATGGATCGACCGTTACGTTCACCGTGACGGGTTTGCTGACGCCATGTGCGCGGCCGGCTGGCTGGTGGTCGATGCGGCTGGAATTCAGTTCCCACATTTCGAGCGGCACAACGGCAAGCCCGCGAAGGACCGGGCGCTTGCGGGGGAGCGCCAGCGTAAGAAGCGCGCCAGTGTCACGCCTCCCGTCACGGATGTGTCACGCGGCGATAGTGACACCACCGTGACCAGAGAAGAGAAGAGAAGAGAAGAGAATACAGAGCATGGCGGCGAGGCCGCGCCACCTCCGCCCGCTATCGAGCCGACGCCGATCACGCCCAAAGCGAAACGCAAAACCGCGCTCCCGGCTGACTTTCCGATCACCGCCGACATGATCGTCTGGGCGAACGAGCGCGCGCCGGCTGCCGAGCTGTCCCTGGAAACTGAAAAGTTCCTCAACCACTTTCGGGCGAAGGGCGAAGTGCGCGCCGACTGGCTCGCGTCCTGGCGCAACTGGATGCTCAACGCACAGACCTACGCGGGGCGGCGTGTCGTGCCGATGGGCAAGGCCGGCCCCGACTTCGACGATCTGACATGGACCCACGACCTGGGAGGCCTGTAATGGAAAAGGTCAGCAACGTGCTCGCGCGCATCACCTCCCGCAACGCCCCAGCCTCAGGCGGCGGCCAACCGCCGAACATCGATGAGGCGGCCGGGCAGGTGGTGAACCTGCTCATCAAAGAGCTGAAGGCGATATTCCCCGCGTGGCGTCAGGCGTGGCCTGATGACAATGATTTGAAGGCGTACAAGCGCTCGATGACAAAAGGGTTCATTGCCGAGGGCATCACCAGCGTCGAACAGATTCGCTTCGGCGTTCACGCCTGCCGCCAACTGGCGTCGGACTTTGTGCCATCGGTGGGCCGGTTCATTGCCATGTGCAAGCCCACGCCCGAAATGCTCGGCCTGCCGTCCGAGGACGATGCCTATGCCGAGGCCGCCCGCAACGCCTATCCCAACGCAGGGCAAGTCAACTGGAGCCATCCGGCCGTGTCCCACGCTGCGCGGGAGGTCGGGCTGTACAACCTGTCCACGATGCCGCTGAAGGCCAGCCGCATGTTGTTCTCCCGCTCCTACGCGATCGTCTGCCGGATGTTGGCGAACGGTGAAGCGCTGCGTCCGATCCTGGTCGGCCTGCCGGAAAAGGTCCAGGGCCGGCGAACGCCAGAGGTGGGCCGGGCTGCCCTGGATAAGCTGCGCGGCACCGTGCGAGGGGAGCCGGCCGATGAGTAGCGCGCCGAAACCGCCGCCCGTGGAGCTGATCTTGCGTGTCATGAATGACCCGGCCACTGGCAAGCCGACAGCGGCATTTGTGGCCGCCTCTGATGCTGACCGCTCGATGCTGCGCGAGCGCGGCCTACGACTGAATACACGCGTGTTGGCGCACCTCACGCTCCCGCGCAATTCCCGGTTCAATCGCCTCGTGCATGGTCTGGGGAAATTGCTCGGCCAGCATCTTGACCGATTCACCGGCCAGAATTCCCACGACGTTATTAAGGGGCTACAGGTGGAGTCGGGGGTGTGCTGTACCCGAAAGGAAATTGACATACCCGGCCTGGGGCAACTGGTTATCAAGGAGGCGCAGAGCCTGTCCTATCAGTCGATGGGCGAGGACCGGTTCAAACAGTTTTGGTCTGGCGTGTGCGCGTATGTGATCGAGCACGACTGGCCGACGCTGACCGAAGAGCGGTTGACCGAAATGGCGGAAATTGACGCATTCAAGGAGCAGGTATGATCATCGAGCGCGAGCGGTACGGGCGGTTTGGAATCGCCTCATATTCGGTCCTTTGCCCGACAGGGTCTTGGGGTTTGGCGTGGGGCTGCGTCGGTGACACGGTATCGGATACCGCATTGAACGAGCCGGCCGAGCCGACGTGGTTCACCTATGGCGATACGCGCGAGGATGCCGTCGCCAAATTGAAGGCCGAGCTGGATCAGGTGCCAGCATGAGCGCGCTGCGCAAGTTGGCGCGCGGACGTGACTGTCAGGTGCGTATCCCTGGCGTGTGCAATTTCGACCCTGACACGACGGTCCTGGCCCATTACCGGCTCGCCGGACTGTGCGGCATGGGCCTCAAGTCACACGACCTGTTCGGTGCCTGGGCGTGCTCCAGTTGCCACGACGAAATAGACCGCCGCACGCAAACATTCGACATCGAGTACGTCTCGCTCGCCCATCTTGAAGGCGTGTTGCGGACACTGGCCGCGCTCATCAGTGAAGGGAGGGTGTCGGTATGACCGCCCGCCGAGGCCGTCCGCCAGGACCGCAAAAAGTTATCGACAAAACCACACGCCAGACCTTCGACCTGATGCGGGCGCTGGTGAACAAAATCGGGTGCCAGTTCCCGGACACGCCAGAAGGCCGGCTGATGCTTTCGGTGGTGAACATCGCGCTCAGTGACTTAATCACCAACCGACGCGGCACCGAGGTCGAGCGCTATCGGGAGGACGCCAGACGCTACCTCAGCGGCGAAATGTGGCACGCGCTGTTGTGTGGGGTAGACCCCGAATGGATTCGCCTACAACTCAGAATCGCCGGGTTTGATTTCAAGGAGACACGGTATGGACTGGCACCAGATGAGCAACTACCGGATCGAGACGGCCGAGGGCTACATCATTACGCGGTCGCGAGTTAACGAAAAATCGGTGGTGTACATCGCGCGCGCACCTCGTGTCTCTCCGATCATCTACGCGGGGCGCAATGTGGATGAAGCGAAGGCCGTGTGTGAGCGGCACCTATCTGAGCAACCGGAAAAAGGGAGCGGGCCAAAATGGTGAACAGCCGCAACAAGGGGGCACAAGTCGAACGCGAATTCGCGCTGATTGCCAAGCAGACGTGCGGGTGGCGTCTGGTGCGCAACCTGGAGCAAAGCCGCTCTGGTGGGCATGACCTGACCGGCCTGCCCGGTTGGGCTATCGAGGTGAAGGCGCGCGCCGAGCGACCGGGGCCGGTGGAGCTGGAGCAGATGTGGAAGCAGACCGTCGACCAAGCGATTCGCGCCAACGCGCGGCCGATCCTGGCGCTCAAGATCAACCGGCGCGGCTGGGTCTGCTACGTCGATGCTCACGATTTACGCCCCGAATGGTGGGCGCGTGGTTGGTCCTGGGTGGCGCTGGAACTGTCCGATTTTTTCCACATGGTCGAATCGCTGGAGGCGTCCGAATGAAACTGAATTCCGCTCGGCTCGCGTGGCACGACTGCTACTACTCGCCCGGCGATTCACTGGCCGCGTTCGCCATCGAGCGCGCCCGGCTCGGTGGCGCGGTGCAATTGTCCGAATTCGACGGGCGAACGAGCCGCGCAGTGCATCAGGCGATTGCCGGCCGAATTCAGCAAGCCATAAACACCTTGCCCCGATACGTCGCCGCGTTCGGGCATTGGATGTACAACCCGTTGGCCGACGATGATTTGCGCGAAATGGCCGAGGCTGCCGTTTTCGTGCGGGCCTATGACAAAAGCCCGCGCATGACCAAGCACAAGATGGTGCGCGCCCGGTACGTCGCAATGGGCGTGTTGTTCCGGTATCGCCGTATGCACCAAGGCGGCCAGAGCGCGAGCCTGGACCCGCTCGGCAAGCCGGAAATGTTCCGCGACTGGCTGTTCGGTGAATACGGCGTGCGGATTCGAAGCGAGGCGTGGTCGCGGGAGTGGGCCGGTTTCGTCGAGCGCTGCTTCGATGCGTGCGACGATCTGGACCGCGAAGCTCTTGCGCCCGTGTCGGCGGTTATCGGCGTGATGAACTCCCCGCTGGAGGCTGACGCGACGGGCGGATATGGAACGGGCTGTACGTTCTTAATATGATCGGCCCCGGCCGGCCACGTTGGCGCGGCGGGATAAGGAGCATCAGATGACCGGGACTACGGTGTGGCAGGAACTCAACTCGACGGCCTACGGCGAACTGGTCGTGGTCTATGACGACGATATCGCGCTGGTGGAGGATGGGGAGCATTTGTGGATTGCCGACGCGGCACGCCTGAGGGCCGCTATCAAATGGGCGGAAAACACTCCGGCCGACGAGCATTTTCCCCACTTGGCCTACGCCAGTTTTTGGGGCCGGTGTCCTGGCTGGATTGTTTCGGATATCGGTCCAGGTGACGAATTGCCGCTCGATAAAGTGGCGTGTGTTCATGCACTGAGCCGTGCAGGATGGGCGGGTCTGATTCCGCCATTCTGGCTCGAATCGGTGGAGGAAAAAATATAGTCGGCGGGCCACTTGTGTTCCTGCACGGCTGAGACTAGGATTCTCTCAGTCTGACGCAGGTGCCCGCCCCGTTCGTTAGACGCTAAAGCCCGGCCAAAACCGGGCTTTTTTTCGTCCCGAATAAAGGCCCGCCCCATGCAGGTTGAACACCGGAAAGTCTCCGACCTTGTGCCCAACGCGAATAACGCGAGAACGCATAGCGACGCTCAAGTGGCGCAGATCGCGGCGAGCATTCAGGAATTCGGATGGACAAACCCGGTCCTGGTAGACGGATCAAACGGAATTCTGGCGGGGCACGGCCGGGTGATGGCCGCGCGCAAGATGGGGCACGATACGGTCCCGGTGATCGAGCTGGCGCACCTCACGGAAACTCAGCGCCGCGCCTACATCCTGGCAGACAATAAGCTGGCTCTTAACGCCGGATGGGATGACGAGCTTTTGCGCCTGGAGCTGGACGCGTTGCAGGAGTTGGGCGCGGACCTGGAAGTGATCGGTTTCGATTTTGACGAAGTTGAAGCGCTGTCGATTGATTGCGATCCGTTGGACATGATGCCGGTGTTGCGTGAAGGCGACCGGGAACCATTCCGGCAAATTTCGTTCGTGCTGCACGATGAGCAGGCCGAGCAGGTCGAGCGCGCTATCAGCGTCGCAAAAAAGATGGGGCCGTTTGGCGATACGCAAAACGAGAACAGCAACGGCAACGCCATCGCGCGAATTTGCGAGCTGTTCTTGACGTCGCAGGGGGCTGACTTTTGAGCGCACCAACCGCAAAAGACATCATCATTCAGCCGATCAGCTCCGCCGCTGCAAACGAGGCGGTGCGCCGAATCCATTACAGCGGCAAGTCGGTGAATAACAGTCAGTTGCATTTAGGCGCGTTCCTGGGCGGCAAACTTGAAGGGGTGATGTCCTTCGGCTGCCCGATGGATAAGCGCAAGTCCATTGCCCTGGTGCCCGGTACGCTGTGGAACGGAATGCTTGAGCTAAACCGCATGGCCTTCAGTGAAAAATTGCCGCGCAATAGCGAGAGCCGCGCGCTGGCCGTGGCCTTCCGAATGATCCGCAAGCACTACCCGCATATTGAGTGGATTCTCTCCTTCAGCGACGGTACGCAATGCGGCGACGGCGCAATTTATCGCGCCTCGGGCTTCGTGCTGACCGGCATATCAAAAAACAAGTCGCTGTTGCAGATGCCAGACGGATCGATCATCGCCAACAAGACGCTGAATAATCCGAACCATATCGCCGCCAACGGCAAGTCTGGGGCCAGTGCTGCGAAAGCGGCCGGGGCACGCCCGTTGCCGGGCTACCAGATGCGTTACGTCTATTTCCTGAATCCAGATGCAGCCTCTCGGCTCGCGGTGCCTGTAGTGCCGTTCAGTCAGATCGAGGCGCTTGGGGCAGGGATGTACAAGGGGCAAAAAATTACGCGTGCAAAAGAGCAGGAGCCAGAGTTCCCCTCTGGCCTGGGCGGTGCGACTCCGACCTGCACGCTCCATTCAGACGGGTGATTTATGGCTATGTATGATTGGCCGGCGATTCGCCTGGAGTACGTTCACGGGACTGCACCGCTGGCAGAGCTGGCCGAGCGTCACGGCATTTATCCGGCCACGCTGACCACGCGTGCGGATAAGGAAAACTGGGACGATGAGCGCCGCCACCATCAGGAGCGCTCGCGCGCTGTGACCGGCCAGGACAGTGACGTTGCCACGCTCCTGGCTCGATTCAACGAGGATGATTTGACGGTGGCCCGTGCGATCCGCGCGAAGGCTGCGCAGATGATTCAGGGCACTACGACACCGGCCGAAATTGCCGCGCTTGCCAAGGTGATGGACATCGCGCACAAGATCGGCCGGGTTGCGTTGGGGGCTGACCCCGATAAGCGTTAGTGCTTGGTTCCTGGGTTTACTGTTTCAACATGAATGACGTTGGTCACGGCCGGGTGGTCGAGCATATCGATCCCGTTTTGCAGGAAGCGCCGGGTGTATTCCTCGCCCTGAGTCGCGCGCAAAAAGTTGGAGCCGATCACCACGAACATCTCCACGACTTCGACTTGTAGCTCTGCGCTGTGCAGTGAATTCAACGCGTCTTCAAACGCTGCCCCGGCGATTCGGGTGGCGTCTTCTAATAATTTGCTCATCGTGTGCCGCTCCTTAATTTATGGTCCGCGCCTTGGCAGCGGCCTCGATTGCGTCCCAGTCTGGCGAATAATTCAGCACTGTCGGCGGTGGGTCCATTCGCGGCCAGGACATCGGGTTTTGGTCGCCGTTTGCCCACATCGTCAGAATGTCGACCGATGTGACGGTCGAGGGAAATTCTTTGTAGTGCCAGCCGATGACCTGAAAAGGACAGTCGCCTTCGCCGCGCAAATAAACCCACACTTTTGTGACGTTCGGATCGCTTACGTTGATTCGGATTTCGTCGTGATAAATGTGACAGTCGCCCATTTTTAGTCCCCCGAGCACAGATCGACGTTTTCGCCCATCGACTGGTCTATGGTCGATCCCGGTGGGCTGACCCCTGGATCGAGCAGCATTTGCGCGCACTCGCTGAGGTCTGTTTGTTCGACCAGCATGAAGCGGACAGGGTCCACGTCGCCGTCCTGTGCGGCCCGATTTTGCGCAGCTAAGCGAAATTCGTGTTCGTCGTACACCATCAGGTCGATGGTTACGCGCAGATATGTTTTTGTCATTTTGGTGCTCCGTTCGTTGGGTGAATTTTTAGTCGCAGGCGCGCTCGACAGGGCCGGCCCACTCAAGTTCGAGCAGCCACGGATGTTCCGCCGTCTTGCTCGACCAGATACGGTGGGGGAAGCCGTCAACAAAGAACTGGAAATAGACCTCGGCCCGGTATACGAGCTGACCGTCGATAACGTCGGAGTTAATCGCGCTTTTCGCTCGGACTATCATCGGGCGTTTAAAGTAGCTATCACGAGCCCAAAAATACTCTTCTGGATGGCCGTTAAGGTCGGCCGGAATCGGTCGAGTTTTTCTCCAGGTAAGCCCGCTCTTTTCAGACAGTGCTTCCGCCCGACCATCTTTGAGGCCTTGGCGATATCCGACCCAATCGGGATTAAATTCACGTCTTTTTTTCATTCGTCGCCCGTCCATTTGAAGGCAACCGGCTCTGGTGGAAAAAACAGATGGCGGATATTCGCGACGTTCACCACATCAGCGTCGGCCGGGAATAGCTCCAGGGCATCAAGGTCGCCCCGGCCACATTCCCGCTTGAGTTGCATCAGCTCGTCCCACGTTATCGCCGCGACCCAATTGTCGCCCGTGTGCATGGTGCGATTGACGGACATGCGGGTGTGCCCGTTTTTCTCGGCATAGATTTGCACGAGAAAACCGCGCGAACGCCAGACCTCCAAAATATCGGCCCGATCTCTCGGCCAGAGTTCGCGCGGGATCGGTTTCAGGTACAGCGGCCACTTTGCGTTTTCCTTTGCCATCGCTCGGCGGTCTGCAAGCGTGGTTTTCATTCAGGTGCCCTCCCAACAAGTTTGATAAGCCGGTCAACTTTTTCGTAATGCGCCCGGTCCGCTGCGTCTGCCGCAAGGCGAAGACACGCGGCAAGGCCGTCGACCCGGTAGTGGTGAAATTCTGCGATCAACTCGTTATTGATTTGCAGTCGGTAGTGCGCCCGACCTTCGTCATCGACGGCCCCGGTGTTGATAATCGCGATCATGTTTTGCCCTCCTGGCGCTGCCTGATAATCGCTAGTAGTCGATCATTCTCATTTGCTAATGCGATGTAAGCCGGCGTTCTGTCGTCCTGGCATTCCGGGGCGGCGAGTACAGCGCGCAGTTCGTTGATTGCTCGATGCACCTCGGCCGGGGCAAAGGCGCTGCTATTGGCGAACACCTCCAATAGTTCCCGCTTCACGATTACATGGCTGCTCATTTTTTCGCCTCCAGGACGCTCTCCAGGACGCGGATTCGGAATTCCATCAGGTGCAGGCCTTCGAGATACGGCCGGCTTTCCTCGTAGGGCATTCGGTTGACCATATCGGCCACGTCCAAAAATTCCGCCTGGAGCCGTTGCAGCTCGGCCCGCAAATCTGCGCGGGCCTGGGTGCGGGCCATGTACCTCGTGAAGCTGACGCCGACCGTCAAGCAAAACGTCAGGGCCAATAGGGTGCCGAGCAGCGTGTCACCGAGGGCATAGGCCGTGCCATACGCAAACGTGGTCGGCCCGAAAACAGCGACCCACAAGCGCCATTTTTTATATTCGTCAGGGAACGTCATTGTCGTGGCTCCTTTCCGATTGATCGTTTTTTAAACACAGAAAACCTCCTTTTTTTACGCTTGGCAATGAGGCCCAAATCATGCCCGAAAAAGACCCAACTTTGTGGGTTTCGTTGCTTGCGTGGTTGGGCACTATCGCCGCCGCGTTGTATGCGCCTGGCTTGTCGGTGGCTATCGCCGTGCTCCGCGTGATCTACGGCAACGGCGGCCGGCGTCAAATGCTGATCGAAGGCTCGCTCTGTGGACTCTGCACGCTGTCGCTGGTTCCGCTCCTGGAGTGGCTCGGCCTGCCATCGTCGATGGCGACCTTTGCCGGTGGTGCCGTGGGCTTCCTGGGCGTCGATAAGCTGCGCATTTATGCCGACCGGTTTCTCGAAATGAAGGTCGGCAAATGAACATCAGTCGCGCCGGCCTGACGCTAATCAAGGGTTTTGAAAAGCTGCGCCTGACCGCGTACCTCGATGCGGTGGGCGTCTGGACGATCGGTTACGGCCACACGCTGTCAGCGGTGCCCGGTATGCAGATCAGCGAGGCGCGTGCCCTGGACCTGCTATCGCAGGATGTGGAGAGTGCTGAATTCAGCGTGCAGCGCTTTGTTCGTGTACCGCTCACGCAATACCAGTTCGATGCCCTGGTGTCCCTGGTCTTCAACATCGGCGGCGGGGCATTCAAGTCCTCGACGATCTTGCGTCTAATCAATGAGCGCGCTGAGCCGCTGAGGATCGCTGCTGAGTTCAAACGCTGGGTGTATGGCAATGGCAAGAAGCTCGGCGGCCTGGAGCTGCGTCGCGCGGCCGAGCGCCGCATGTACCTGGGCGAGGCTGCCTAATGATGTCGCTCGTTATCCCGCTGCTCCTGATCGGCGTCGCGTCCTGGTCTTTACGTCGGGGGCGCTTCCACTATGAGCACGGGATGACGGGTGACGCCCTGATGTGCGTCCTGGTGTGGCTACTGAGCACCGTGATGGCTGGTTTCTATCTGCTCGGTTATGAGGTGGCGCTGTGGCATTCCTGACCCCCCTGGACTTGCGTGCCTGGAAGCCTGACGAATGGGTGCTATTGCTGGCCCTGATCTACATGGCGAAGGACGGCACGCGCTACGTCGCCCCGCGTGGATTCATCACTGACCTCGCCAGCATTCCGCGTCTACTGCGCGCACTGTTCGATATCAATGGTCTGAGCCGCGCGCCTGCTGTGCTGCACGACTTCCTCTACTGTATCCACTACACCACACGCGCCGAGGCTGACGCCCTGTTCCTGGAGGCGCTGGAGGCGGCCGGTGTGGGATGGGCTACCCGGTGGAGCATGTACCTGGGTGTCCGGTCTGGCGGATGGATGTACTGGAGCAAACGCGGCGACGGGCTGACGCAAGACGATTTCCTCGATGACGATGATCTCGATGCGTACCAAGGCTGATTGGCATTACCTGTACAACACCAGACGTTGGAAACAATTGCGCCTCTCCCAGCTCCGTGCCTGTCCCATGTGCGTGTACTGCCGTGCGGCTGGCCGTGATACAGCGGCGAACGTGGTCGATCACATCAAGGCACACAAGGGTGACACCGAGCTGTTCCATGATCCGGCCAACCTCCAGAGCCTCTGTCAGCCCTGCCACGATGCGATAAAGAAAACCCTTGAGCTTTCCGGGGTATTGCCTGGGTGTGGCCTGGATGGACGTCCGCTGGACCCCGCGCACCATTGGCGGAGGTAGGGGGTGGAGAAAAGTGCAGGGGTGTTCGACTGAATACCGATCCCTGCAAGGGGCGTTCATAAATTCGTATTTTTTTAGGAAAACCGTCATGGCAGACCGTGGACGCAAGTCGGCGGCCTCGCTTGTGGTCGCCTCCCCCACGTCACTACAGCACCGGCTCGCGCCACCGCCGTACCTGACCCCCGCGCAGAAGGCGTATTGGGTAACGGTCGTCAATAGCAAACCGGCCGACTGGTTCAGTGATGAGCACGAGCTAATGCTGGCGCAGTTGTGCCGGCACAAGGTCACGTCAGACGTGATCGCGCAGCAACAGGAGGCATATGACCCCGCGTGGCTGACCGATGACGAGGGGTTGAAGCGTTTTGCGATCCTGGCGCGGTGCCAGGAAACCGAAACCCGCGCGATAGGTGCGCTCATGCGTGCCATGCGCCTCACGCAACAGAGCCTGATTCGCGCCGATAAGGCCGTGGGCACACAAGGGAAAGGACGCAAACCGTGGCAGCTCGAAAACGACTGACGCGCGGCGAGCGCAATATTGCCTGGATCGAGACCCACTGCTGTATCCCAGAGGGCCGGATGGTCGGGCAACCGGTCAAGTTGACCCGCCATCAGCGCAACTGGATCAAGCGGATTTACGATTCACCGACCCGCGTTTTCATTTTGAGCATGGCGCGCAAGAACGCGAAGACCGCATTCTCTGCGTTCATCGTCCTGCTTCATTTGTGCGGGCCAGAGGCGCGGCCGAATTCGCAGCTCTACTCGGCTGCACAATCGCGCGACCAAGCGGCGATCCTGTTCGAGCTGGCGGCCAAAGTCGTCAGATTGAGCCGCGAGCTTTCGTATTACATCACCATTCGGGACACCGCGAAGGAGCTGCTGTGCGGCGAACTTGGGACGTTCTTCAAGGCGCTGTCTGCCGACGCGTCAACCAAGTTCGGGCTAAGCCCGGCGCTCGTAATTCACGATGAGCTTGGGCAGGTAGTCGGCCCCAGATCGCAGCTATACGAGGCGCTCGAAACCGCGAGCGCTGCGCAAGATCAGCCGATGTCAATCATCATTAGCACGCAAGCACCGAACAATGCGGACCTGCTGAGCCTGCTAATTGACGACGCATTGACCGGTGCTGACCCGCGCAACAAAGTCGAAATCTGCACGGCCCCGGTCGACCTGGACCCATTCAGTCTGAAGGCGATACGCGCAGCGAATCCGCACTTCGATGACTTTATGAACAAGGAGGAAGTGCTGCGTCAGGCGTCGGACGCGAAGCGCTTACCGGCCCGCGAGGCGGCCTATCGCAACCTGATTTTGAACCAGCGTGTGGCGGCGAAAGCGCCGTTCGTGAGCTGGGCAGTGTGGGAAGAAAACAGCGCCGAGCCGGAGCCGTTGCGTGGGCAAAAAGTCTGGGCCGGCCTGGACCTTTCGAGCGTGTCCGACCTGACCGCGCTGGTGGTAGTGACCGAGGACGGCGATGTCTACCCGACCTTCTGGCTGCCCGAGGACGGCATCAAAGAGAAAAGTCGTAACGACCGCGTGCCGTATGACGTGTGGGCGCGTGAGGGAATGCTCCAGCTCACGCCAGGACGCGCGATTGAATACCGCTTTGTCGCCCGCTGGCTGCGCGAATTATTCGACGAATGCGACGTCCAGGTGCTGGCATTCGACCGTTACAACATGCGGTTCCTGACCCCGTGGCTCGTGGAGGCGGGGTTTACCGAAGAGGAATTGACGCGGTTCAAGGGGTTCGGCCAGGGCTGGGTTTCGATGTCGCCCGCGCTGCGCGAACTGGAAGCGCGGCTGCTCGCGAAGGGTCTACGTCACGGCAACCATCCGGTGCTGACGATGTGCGCCGCCAACGCGATCACCGTCAACGACGAGGCGGGCAACCGCAAATTCACAAAGAGCAAAGCGACCGGACGGATCGACGGAATGGTCGCGCTCGCGATGGCTGTCGGGGCGCAAGGCGAACCGATGGAAGACGCCCCCAACCACGAACTATTTATGGTGCTCTGATGTTCAATTTCGGCAAGCGCAAGAAGCTGGAGCAGGAGGTCGACGCGCTCCGCGCGGAGGTCAAAGCGCTAACCGGTTGGGGTACAACGCCCGAAGAGTGGGCCGAATTTTTCGGCGTGAAGCCGGCGTCGTCAGGCGTCTCGGTCACGGTGGAATCGGCCAAGCGAAGCGCGGCGGTTTACTCGTGCGTGCGCCTGATCGCGGGGGCCGTGGCCCTGCTGCCGTTGCCTGTATATGAGCGGACCATGGACGGTGGGCGCAAGGCTGTCGACCATCCGGTGTGGTGGATGCTGAACGAGTCGCCCTATCCGACGCTGACCGCGTGCAGTTTTTGGGAGTGGATGTTGGCGTCTTCGCTGATGCGCGGCGACGGTATCGCGCAAATTTTGCGTGACCGAAACGGCAACATCACCGGGTTTATGCCGATCCCGCGCCAGTGTGTGGACATCGAGGTGCGCGAAGGCCGGCTGGTTTATTTCGTCAGCGATGGCGTGTCGAACTACGGCCTGTTTGATGACGACGTTTTGCACTTTCCAGGCTTCGGTTTCGATGGCTGTCACGGTGAATCCGTGATCCGTTTCGCGGCCCGACAAGCAGTCGGCACGGCCCTGGCGGCGGATGATTACGCCGGAGAATTTTTCGCCAACGGCGCAAGCCCCTCCATTGCGCTGACTTATCCGCAAGGCGTGGCCCCGACGGCGGATCAACAGAACCTTCTGCGCGAGCAATTCACCGAGCGCTATACCGGCCAGGGCAACCGACACAAACCGTTGCTCCTGGTGAACGGCGGCAAAGTCGAACCGATCAGCCTGACGGCCGAGGATTCGCAGCTCCTGGAAACCCGCAAATTCCAGGTGGTGGAGATCGCGCGCGCCTTCGGTGTGCCCCCTCACATGATCGGAGAGACGAGCGCGTCCACGAGCTGGGGCAGTGGCATCGAGCAAATGAGTATCGGTTTCGTCCGCTACACGCTCGGCCCGCATCTGCGTCGCATCGAGCAGGAATTGAACCGCAAGCTGTGGCCGCGCTCGCCGCGCTACTTCGTCGAGTTCAATCGCGACGGGCTACTGGCCGGCGACAGCAAAACCGAAGCAGAAGTGATCGCGAAGTCGCTCGGCGGTCCTGGGACACAAGGCTGGCTTACCGTCAACGAAGCGCGCCGCCTAAAAAACCTGCCGCCTGTACCGGGCGGAGACGTGCTGTACATCACCACCAACACCACACAAGGGGCCAGCGAATGAAGCTGATGCAGCTCTTCCTAAGCAATCAAGCGGCCCCGCGTTCGGCCCGTATTGAACAGGCCGGCCGCGAAGCGACCGTATACATTTACGACATTATTGGCGGCGACTGGGGCGGTGTCGGTGCGCGGGATTTCGTCCCGCAACTGGTGGCCCTGGACGTGGACACAATTCACCTTCGCATCAACTCGCCCGGTGGCGATGTGTTCGAGGGCCGCACCATCGCGACCGCCCTGGCCCAACATCCGGCCCGTGTGATCGCGCACATCGACGGCCAAGCGGCCAGCGCTGCGACCTACGTCGCACTGGCGGCCGATGAGGTGGAGATTGCCGAGGGCGGTTTTTTTATGATCCACAACGCATGGACAATCGCCATCGGCAACGCGGACGAGTTCGTACAATCCGCCGACCTACTGCGCAAAGTGGACGCCAGTATCGTTGCCGACTACCAGCGCAAGACCGGCAAGCCGGCCGATGAGCTGGCGGCCATGATGGCGGCGACCACTTGGTTCACCGCTGAGGAAGCCGTATCGCACGGCTTCGTTGACCGGATCGCAGAAGGCCAGAAGGCCGCACGCAACCAATGGAACTTAGCGGCCTACGGCAACGCCCCCGCTGCCCTGACTGAACCCCCCGAAACAGAACCAGTGTTCGACCGCGCCGCTCTTGAGCGCCGGCTGTCGCTGCTCGAAACCATCGCGCCATAGGCCTCGCGCCATCGCGAACCCCAACCCGCCAATCGGCGGGTTTTTTTATGCACGGAGAAATGACATGACTATCCAAGCTATGCGCGAGCGCCGCAGCGGTCTTGCTATCGAGGCGCGCAAACTTCTGGACGATTCGAAGGCCGCCAAGTGGACCCCAGAGGATCAGACCAAGTATGACAATCTGACCGGCGAAATCCTGGACATCGATGCACGCATTGAGCGCGAGCAGAAGTTGCTCGATCTCGCTGCCGAGGAACGCATTCAGCACCGCGACCCGTCTGCCAAGAATGACGACCCACTGTCGGACATCCGAATCTTTGACGCGTGGATGCGTCGCGGTGAAAAAGGTTTGAGCGCTGAACAGGCGTCCAAACTTTACAACACCATGAGTACCACCACCGGTTCTGAGGGTGGTTACACCGTGCCGACCACGGTGGCGTCCGAGCTGATCGAAGCGCTCAAGGCATTCGGTGGTGTGCGTGCGGTGGCCGATCAACTGACCACTGCGCAGGGCAACCCGCTGAGCTATCCGTCTACTGACGGCACTGCCGAAGTGGGCGAGCTGCTCGCAGAGAATACGCAAGCCGCTGCGCTTGATCCGTCGTTCGGCACCGTGGGTCTGAACGTGTTCAAGTACAGCTCGAAAATCATCGCGGTGCCTATCGAGCTGCTCCAGGACAGCTCGGTGGACATCGAGGCGTTTGTGCGCCGCCGCATCATTGAGCGAATCGGCCGCATCGAGAACCAGCACTTCACGACCGGCACCGGGACCGGCCAGCCGCGCGGTATCGTGACCGGCGCGTCGGCGGGCAAGGTCGGCACCACCGGCCAGACCCTGACCGTGATCTATGACGATCTGGTCGATCTGCTCGAATCGGTGAACGAGGCGTACCAGCTCGGCGGTAATTGCCAGTTCATGTTCAGCCAGACGGTGCGCGGCCTGCTGCGCAAATTGAAAGACACCGCTGGCCGTCCGATCTGGACTCCAGGCTATGAGGCGGGCATTACTGCCGGCGCTCCTGACCTGCTGCTCGGGAAGTCGGTCGTGATCAACAACGACATGGCAGTGCCTGCCGCGAACGCGAAGTCGATCATTTACGGCGACTTCAAGAAGTACATCGTGCGCGACGCGATGGCTGTGTCGCTGATGCGCTTCGATGATTCCGCGTATGCGTCGAAAGGGCAGGTCGGCTTCCTGGCGTTCATCCGCTCCGGTGGCAACCTGATGGACACCGCCGCAGTGAAATACTACGCGCACTCCGCGACGTAAGACCCACGGGGCGGGCTTCGGCCTGCCCCGTTTTTTTACTTTGTCGAGGTGGAAATATGGCCGTAGTTAAAACCATTTGTGCCCGTGCGTTGGTGACGTTCTGGTACGAGCAAACGGAATATAAACCGAATCAATTGGTCGAGTTGCCAGCTCCGGCAATCGCCTCCCTGAAAGCGGACGGTCTTGTCGATGATGACAAGGCGGCCGTTGCCTACTGCAAACAATTCGCTGAGGCATGACCTATGCGCCTGGAACTTGTCACGCCTCCCGCGACCGATCCGGTCACGCTGGCCGAGGTGAAGACGCGCCTCCGTATTGACGGCTCGACCGATGACGCGGGGGTGCAGCGGTTGATTGCCGCCGCTACCCGATACGCTGAGACGGTGTGTCGCCGCGCGTTCGTGACACAGGTCTGGACGCTGGTGCTCGACGGGTTTCCGTGCGGCTCGATTTCCCTGCCGCTGCCGCCGTTGCAATCGGTGGACGAAATCACCTATGTCGATACGAACGGCGCAACGCAAACCCTGGCGTCTAATCAATACGTCGTGGACAAGGCCGGCATGATTGGTCTGGTTCACCGCGCCTATCAAGTGCAATGGCCGACCACGCGCGACCAACCGATGTCAGTCCGCGTCAAGTTCACGGCGGGCTATGGAGCTGCCGCTTCGATGCCGGCCGATCTGGTGTCGGCGCTGATGCTGCTGGTTGCGCACTGGGACCAGAATCGGGAGCCGGTGGTAGTCGGCACCATAACGTCGGCCCTGCCCATGAGCGTTGATTCGCTCCTGGCCCCGTATGTGATTCCGGGGGTTGCATGAGACTTGGACCGCTGCGCCATCGCGTGACTTTCCAGGCACGCAAGTCTGGCCGCGATGATTACGGCCAGCCGGTGGAAGGATGGGACCCGGTCGTCACTGTCTGGGCGTCGGTCGAACCGATCAGCGGGCGCGAGCTGCTGTCTGCGCAACAGGTCCAGGCGGCCGTGACACATCGCATTCGATGCCGCTACCAGACTGGATTAGAGGCGTCGCAACGTATCGTCTTCGGTGCGCGCTATTTCGATATTCAATCGCTAATCAATCCAATGGAAATTGGCGCGTCGCTGGAAATCCTAGCGACCGAGGGGCTGAGCGATGGCCGATGAGATCAATGTCCTGGGGTTGCGTGAAATCAAAGCGACCCTTGAAAAGCTGCCGGCCCGGCTGGGCGAGAAAGTCTTGCGTGCTGCGCTGCGCGCTGGCGCTCAGGTCATCCGCAAAGACGCTCAGGCGCGGGTGCCGGTCCTGAAGAAGCCGACGTATGGGCGCAAGCCCGGCACGGTGAAAAAGGCTATCACCATCAAGCGCTCCAAGCGGGATAAGTTCGGGGTGTACCTGACTGTGAAGGGACTGACCGCCAAACAGATCAAGGCATTCAAAGGCGGCAAGGCGTCCAAGAAGGCGGCCTACAATCCTGACGACCCCTGGTACTGGCACTTCCTAGAATTCGGGACGGCCAACATGCCGGCCCATCCGTTCCTCCGCCCGGCATTCGAGGCGCAGAAGTTCGCCGCGCTGCGCCGGTTCGAGGAATTCGCGAAGCGTCGTATCGTGCGTGAGGCTGAAAAGTTGGCGCGTGAGCAGGGGAGCAAAGCCGCATGATTGAAATCGACTTGCGCGCGGCGATGATTGCCGCCCCCGCCGTGACCGCATTAGTGGGCCAGCGGATCGCGGCCGGGATATTGCCAGAGGGCGAGGTGCGCCCGTATGTGACCTATTCACTGGTCACGGGTGAGCGCATACCGTCAATGACCGATTCGGGCCTGATGCGACACGCCCGTATGCAGGTCAACTGCTGGTCGCAAAGTTACGGCGAGGCCAAGCAGATCGCGCTCGCGGTGCAATCTGCCATCGAGGCCAGCGCGCTGTTCGAGGTGGTGTTCATCGGTGATCAGGATTTATACGACCCGGAGACGAATTTGTTTTACATGGTGCTGGACTATTCGGTGTGGCAGGTGACCGCCTAAGTCACGGGCGGATATCCGATGGTTTCCCTGGAGGCATCACCATCGGGACGGATGCGGTTATCTGTCGCGCACTTGTGCCAGCCTTGCGGCTCCACATCGACAGACGGATCGAACGCCATCATGGCCGCGACTGCCTCGGCTGCGTTGCGGTAACAGTAGGCCGCCTCACAGCCGGCCCGGTCCAGATCAAAGTAGAGCCGGCCGTTGGTGAACATCTGAGCGACGGCCAGCCATGTGCCGTCCTCAAGCTGGCGCGCGTATTGGTAGCCCATGTCCAGGACTTCCGATTCAGTCATGTCCATACCAACGCGGTTCATGGTTTCCACTCCGGGTTATCCCACACGACCAAGCCGTTGCCCTCTGGCACGAGCGAGCGGGAGAAAATCGCGTCGCTCTCGAAGACGGTATAGGGCAGGTCCAGCAACGGCTTGTGTTGGTGAACGGATAGGTTGCCGACGAATATATAGCGCCTGATCTGGCTGAGCAGCGCCACCTCATCGACGCCGATCTCATTGCCGCCCCGATAGCTTTCGGTCGGTATGAACTTATGAGTGACCCACGCGGCGACCACCACTTCGGGGCGATGCCGGGCCACGGCTGCCGCAGCGTCCAGGCGTTCGACGTGCGGGCCATAGGTGATAACCGGCTGGCGCATCGTTCGATACAGGGCAATGACTGCCGGGTCTTCTTGCATGTGGTTATCAGTGCAGGGAATGCCGAGGGCTTTGCCGAGTACACCGTTGCCGCTGCCGATTTCAATAGCGTGCCGGCTCGGGCTGGCTTCTAGGATCAACGCGTTGATCTTATCAACCAGCTCAACCGTGGGCAGACAGTACAGGCCGTGACGCAGGCAAAAGCCGGACAGGTCCGCTTGTGAGAACTGCGCGTAAACGGCCATTGGCACCACGCGCAGAACGCCATTGTCCAGCGCCTGGGCATCGAGCGCGTCCTGTGCGCTCTGGCTGATTGTGAGTAACGAAGGTTTCATAAGTGGACCTGTATTGGCGGCGGTGGTAGGCCGCCAATCATATAACAAAAGTTTTCGCCCAACAAAAGACCTCCCCGCCAAAACCCCCCAACCGTCACGGATAACCCCATTAGCGTCACGCTCCTGGGGTTTTATTTTTTGGAGAAAACCCCATGGCTACTAAATCCCGCGCTGTGTCGAGCCAAGGCACGCACTTCTATATTGAGAACGGTGGTGCCACGCTGGTGACTACAGCGATCACCGGAATTTCGAAAGCCGCAAAGGCCGTCGTCACATTTGCCTCCCATACCTATGTCGTGGGTGATGTGCTGACGTTTGCTGCCGTGGTCGGCATGACCGAAATCAACGGACTGGACGGTATCGTCAGCGCGAAGACCGCCACCACTGTGACCATCGAGAACATCGACTCGACGCTGTTCACCACCTATGGCTCGGCCGGCACTGCCGGGCTGAACCAATTTATTGAGACGTGCCAGCACAAGTCCTACTCGGGCTTTGATGGGCAGGCGTCTGAACTCGACAGCACAACCCTGTGCTCGACGGCGAAGGAAAAAAACCTCGGGTTGCAAGACTTCGGCGGCATGAGTGCCGATCTGCACTACGTCGAAGACGACGCGTTCCAGGTGGAGGCGAAAGTTGCCAAGCGCCAGGGATTGCCGCGCTGGTTCAAACTCGTCAAGAAAAATAACTACATCAAAATCTTTGAGGGCTATGTGCGCTCGCTGAGCGATTCCGGTGCAGTCGATGGCACCAACGCGAGCACATTGGCCGTCACGATTACCGGCGAAGTGTATGAGGTGCTGAGTGCTTAATCGCGATCAGATTCTAAATGCCAAGGACCGCGCGCAGGAAGTTATCAGCATTCCAGAGTGGGGCGGTGACGTAATGATTACCGCCCTCTCTGTGCGTGATCGCAGCCTCGTGCTCAGCGAATGGGCACGCCTCGGCACCGCGCAAAAAGATGGTGGCGACCCGGCTGTCGCAATGCTGGAAATCAAACTGCGCCTCGTAGCGCTATCGGTCACTGATGCGGAGGGGGTGCCACTGTTCAGCCTCGACGACCTGACCGCGCTGGCGACCAAATCTAACCAAGCAATCGGCGTCATTTCCGACGCAGCGATCACGCTGAACAAGTTCTTTGTCAGCGCGACCGAGGACGCAGCAAAAAACTGAGATGCCGCCCCGAGCGATTCTTCCTGTTCAAACTCGCCCGCGACCTGGGCGAGTGGAACGTGGACGCCCTGGAGCGGCAAATGACCAGTCCGCAGTTGGTTGACTGGATGGCGTTCTATCAAGTCGATTTTGAAATCCAAACCAACACACTCCCCCCGCTGGAATATGAAGACCCGGCCGAGCACTCGGCCGCCATCGACGCACTCTTTTGACGAGGTTTCACTATGTCGCTCGGTACGCTGACAATCGACATCGCGGCGAATCTTGCGCGCTTAGAATCCGATCTCGGGAAGGCTAATCGCCTGTCGCAAAAGTTTGCCGAGGACCAGCAAAAGCGATACGCGCGCATTGGCAAACTGATCGGGGCCGCCGTCGCCGGTCTGGCGACCGGCGCGTTCGCGAACTGGATCAAGGAGAGCATCGATGCGGCCGACGCGGCGGCTGAAACGGCGCAGGCTATCGGCATCAGTATCGAGGCATACCAGAGCCTGAGCTTTGCCGCGTCCACAGCGGGCGTGGATCAGGAAGGGTTGACCGGTGCGCTGACCAAGTTCAACAAGACGATCAGCGCGGCGGCGGCCGGTGGCAAGAAGCAAGCGGCGGCGTTTGCTGACCTCGGCATATCGGTACGGGATACCAACGGAGAGCTAAAGGACGCTGACAAGGTTCTGCTCGAAGTGGCCGACAAGTTCCAGGGCTACGCGGATGGCGCAAACAAAACCGCTATTGCACAAGACCTGTTCGGCAAGTCCGGCGCAAAGTTGATCCCGCTACTCAATAGCGGGAAAAAGGGCATCACCGAGCTGACCGAACAGGCCGAGCGCCTGGGCCTTGTGATGAGCGCGGAGAATGCTGCCGCCGCTGACCAGTTCAATGACAGCCTGACCACGCTGGACGGTGTGAGCCGTGGCATGGCGAACCAGCTCGCCGCCGACCTGCTGCCGTACCTGAACGATCTGACGGGGTTGATGCTCGACCTTGCGGACAATTCTGATGAGGCGGCCGACGCAACGTCTGGGCTTGGCGACGTGCTGCGCTTCGTAACGGCCCTGGCTATCAGCCTGGGCGGTGCGCTGGAAACCGAGGGCATCGCAGTCGGTGGGCTTGCGGCGGCGGCGGTCCAGGCGGCGAGCGGCGACTTTGCCATTGCCGGGCAAACCCTGACGGCAATGGGCGAGGATATCGACAAAGCCACGGCCAAGGCCGCCGCGAACCAGGTCGGCCTGCCTTTGTACAAGTATCTCGGCGGGCCAAACGCCAAGGTGTTGCCCGTGCCGATGATGAACATCCTCAACGGCGGCGCCCATAGTGATGCAC